>WRHI01000018.1 GCA_009783315.1 Peptococcaceae bacterium | reverse complement strand
CCTGAATGTCGATTCCGAAGGGCCTGCCCTCATCTCTTACAAAGCATGTGACTTCCGCGCTTTCCCTCCTTTCGGTGCGAAACTCACTTCAGGACACACTTTTGCGCTCTCTGCGCAGATGCCCTAGAGCTGCGCCGACACGGAGCACGGCTCGGCGAACGCGCCTCACACCCCTCCCAACCTCCGCCCCCTCTCCCCACCGCCCCCTCCGGCTGGGGTCTGATCTGTAACACTGGAAAAATCATGGCAATTCCTTTGACATCTCATTATTTTGTTTTATAATGAGATTAGCACCAAAGCCAGTCAACAGAATTGTTGCAATATCAACAGAATTGTTGAGATTCCGTTGATATTCGTTTGGTATAATGACCTGATTTTGAAATACAGAATAGAAAGGAAAACCTCTATGCTTAGCTTAACACAGCCCTGATATATCTCCATCTGATATATCGCCAACCTAATGATTAATTTCACGTGCCGCAATAAATCAACGCGAGGGACTGAATATGCTTGAACTAAGAAAAATAACCAAAACTTATAATGTCGCCGGTTTTGAACAAACCGCCTTAAACGGGCTTTCCGTGACCTTTCGCGACAACGAGTTCGCCGCTATCCTCGGACCGTCGGGCTCAGGCAAAACAACTCTTTTAAATATCATTGGGGGTCTGGATCACGCCGATTCCGGCCAGCTATTAATTGAAGGCGTTTCCACCGAGCTTTACAAAGACCGCGACTGGGACACCTATCGCAACAACCGTATTGGTTTTGTGTTTCAGAGTTATAACCTCATCACCCATCAAACTGTTCTGGCCAATGTGGAACTGGCGTTGACCCTTTCCGGCGTATCGAAAGCCGAACGGCAAAGTAAGGCAAAACGGGCTCTGGCAGAAGTGGGCCTTTCCGAACATATCCACAAAAAACCGAGCCAGCTTTCCGGCGGACAGATGCAGCGGGTCGCCATTGCCCGGGCTTTGGTCAATGACCCGGAGATCATGCTGGCCGATGAACCTACCGGCGCCCTGGATTCCACAACCAGCCTGCAGATCATGGATCTTTTGACACGCATCGCCCGTGATCGTCTGGTTATTATGGTTACACATAACGCTGAATTGGCCGAAACATACGCCACCCGAACCATTAATTTGTCCGACGGGCGCATTGTTTCCGATACCGATCCCTATACGCCGGACGCCGGCTACAGCGGCTTCGCGAAACCCATAAGACGTGCTTCCATGAGTTTCTTGACGTCCCTAGTGTTATCTTTCTCCAATCTTATGACCAAGAAAGGCCGCACCCTCATGACGGCTTTCGCGGGATCAATCGGCATCATCGGCATCGCCGCCATACTGGCTTTGGCCAACGGCGTTCAAAACTACATTAAAGGCGTGGAAGAAGGCACCCTCTCCCAATATCCTCTGACCATCACCCGCAGCGGTATCGACTTAACATCCATGCTGATGGGCGGCAACTCCGACGGAGACGACAGTTCCGGCGATAACCAAGGCGGTTGGGGCCCCCGGGGCAATCATGGACAGTCGGCCGGCACAGACGCTAATGATACGCTGCGCGAAGTCAAGATGCTTACCAATATGTTCAAGAGCATAACAACCAACGACTTGGCCTCTTTGAAATTATTCTTGGACAAAGACACAGAAAGCAAAATGGGACAATACGTTAACGCTATTGAATACTCCTACGACGTGACGCCGCAAATCTTTCTGGGAGACACTTCCGACAAAGTCTGGCAAGTCAATCCCGATACCATGGCTCAAATGATGGACCCTACCGCGGCCGGCATGGGCAGCACCAGTTCGGCCTGGAGCTTTGGCATGAATATGGGCGTTTTCAACCCGTTGCCGCGTAAGATCTCCCTTGTACAAGATCAGTATGATGTTGTGGCCGGCAAATGGCCCGAATCTTACAATGAATGCATTGTGGTGCTGGCTGAAGGCGGCAGGATCTCTGATTACCTGATGTACACCTTGGGCCTGCGTGACCCTGAGCTGCTGCAGCAGATGTTCACCGACTTCATGAACCAAAAAAACGTTTCCATTCCCATCGACAACCGGGTATACAATTACCAAGATATTATGAACGTTGATTTACGGCTGGCGCCGACGACCGACTTTTACACTTTTGACAGCGTATACGAGGTCTATATTGACCGTCGCGACGACCAAAATTTCCTGAAAGATCTGGTCAACCGCTCGGAGCGTCTGCACATCGTCGGCATCCTGTCGCCCAAGTCGGGCAGCGATCTTTCCACGCTCCGCCCGGGCATTAACTACACGCCGGAACTCATTGACTATCTTATAGCCAAAGCCGCCATCAGCGATATTGTGAAAGACCAACTGGCTTCCAAAGACATTGATGTCTTCACCGGCAAGACTTTTGATCAAATCAACAGCGAAAGAATGGCCGACTTTGATATGGGCAAGATGCTGGATATTGACGCGGACGGTTTTGGCGGTCTTTTTGATTTCGGCGGCAATCCTTTTGGCAACCTCGACTTTGCCAGCGCGCTGAATATGGGATCCATGGATATGGGCTCTATGTTCGCCAACATGTCCGACTTGCCTGCTATGGATCTGACAACCCTGCTTACTTCACTGGATATGAGCGACTTGCCTCTCAACGGTTTGGCCGATTTCGCGACAGCTGTGCTAGGCGACTATCTTGCGGACCGCCTGCCTGACGCCGGTCCGGAAGCGCAGCGGCTGCTCAGCGGTTTTGGCCCGTATCTGCAAACTGCGGAAACTCAAGCCGCCTTGGCCCTTATGTTAACGAACGCCGTAGATGTGTCGAGGCTGAATGCCCTTGCCGAAGGCGTCCTCGCCGAATACCTGCGCTACTGCGGTGACGAAGGCCTTACGGATCCCTACGCCATGATAGCGGCCTTTCCGGGCTGGCTGGAACCGCGGCTCGCCACACTGACGCCCGCGCTGACATCGGTCATTAATGGCGGCGCGATTATGGCAGGGATCTCGAATTTGATCAGCGATTATCTGACACAAGCCGGGTTTGCTCCGGATGGTTTATTGGATGATGTGTTCACGGATTTCACAAGTTGGCTGTCTCAGCCGGATGTCTCCGCGAAAGTGCAAGATTATTTTTCAGCGAACGTTAACTTGAATCCCCTGCTCCAAAAAATCTCCGCAGCCTTCGGCGGTTATCTCCAACAGACCATCGAAGCTTTCATGGTACAATTCATGACCGCCCTGCAACGGCAGTTATCAACAGCGATGACCGGCGCCATGGGTCAGCTGACGAGCGTCATGAGCTCAGCCATGGGTATCTCTCCCGGGCTTTTCGAGAATCTTTTTGATTTCAATTTAGATCAAGAGCAGCTGGCCCAGTTGATGCTCTCCATGATGACCACCCAGCAAAAAACCTACGAAACGAACCTGAAACTCTTAGGCTACGCTGATCCTGCCGACCCTTCAGGCATCTCCATCTATCCCAAAGATTTTGAGAGCAAACAAGAGGTTCTCGGTATCTTAGATAATTATAATTTGCGCATGAAGAACACCGGCGAGGAAGACAAGGTCATCGTCTACACCGATATTGTTGGCGCGCTGATGACTGAGGTGACCAAGGCCATCAACATGGTCAGCATGGTGCTGGTGGCCTTCGTGGCCATCTCCCTGATCGTATCAAGCATCATGATTGGCATTGTCACCTATATATCGGTCTTGGAACGCAAGAAAGAAATCGGCATCCTGCGCTCCATCGGCGCCAGCAAGCAAAACATCGCCAATGTTTTCAACGCCGAGACATTGATCATCGGCTTTTCGGCGGGGGTAATCGGCTTGCTGATCACAGCTTTACTCTGTATCCCAGCCAACATTATTGTGGAAGCCAACTTTGATGTGGCCAATCTTGCTCAGCTGCCTCCGGGACCCTCCCTTCTTCTGGTCGGCATCAGCTGCGCGCTGTCATTTGTAGCGGGCTTGATCCCATCAGCCGCCGCTTCTCGGCGTGATCCCGTGGAAGCACTGCGCAGCGAATAATAATTTTGGGATTAGGACTACCCGAATTATGCGTTATTATGTTGCTCTCAAAGAGGATTTGCCGGGAGATAAGGATCGGATGATCAGCCAGCTTGAAAGCGTACTGGCCGGTTCGGAACCGCTGAAAGATGAGGGGCTCAGGATGCTTTAATCCTAATCTCAACTAAAAACAGAGCCATCTTTACGGTCTATTTTCCGTCTGTCTGCGTTATCCTCCTTGTCGGGCAACCAGCCCGCCTTCGTCGTCTGCCTTGACAAACGCAAAATATCCTCGTAAATATGACTCTGTTTTTAGCTGAGATCAGGATAAGGCCATCTACTCTTCGTTTTGTAGGATGATCGCTTTATCGTCAATAAGACGAATCAATTCACGTTCGCCGACAACTTCCCCGGGAATCGGATAGGATAAGCAAGTTTTGTTGAACATTTTTAAAGCCGCTGAAGCCGTTTCATCGTCCCCAAGAACAAGCTTGTTGTACCCATAGAGAAGCCGTTGCCTGGCAACATACGATGATGTGGCTTTCATGTATTTTCTTAGTTCTTTGGTGTATAAGCGAGGGATCTCCTCTGAGCGGCATTCCCCCATCATTTCAATGAACAGCAGCTCACAGCGAATCTCGTTCTTGAATATGTCAGGCATCTTGTCGGCATTCTCCAGCAGACGCTCCGCCATGACCTTCCCCTCATGAAATTCATGCAAATCAATCAACCGGCTGAATCTATACAAAGCGGCGTTGAGAACAAGTGTGTCACGCCTCTTGCTCTTACTTCCATCCCTTTGCACTTCCTGATCAAGAAAATCAAACTCTTCAACCGGGATATCACGAAAGCGGCGGCCTTCGCTCAAAAGCGCGTTGATATGCAACACCAGCCAAAAAGCCCGGCGCGCCCTTTCATTTTTGCCCAGCGTCATTATGTTGTGCCCATCATTGGGAAGACCTTTCGTTCTCATGGGAATAAGGTTCAATACAGCCAAATAGACCCCTATCCCAGCGCAAGGCAAGAACATGGCCCCGCTCAAAGGAAATACGGAGAAAAGCATCCAATACAGCGCAAAAAAAAGTACGCTGAATATAATATTCATCAAGAAGCCGCCCAGATTATAGAGAACATAAGGAAACTGCCCGTCTATCATTTTTGGCGGCGCCATCAGGCACTGGCCCAATGTGCCTGGAATGCTGTATTTCTTCCCGACCCATTTCTCCTTTTCCCTAACAAATGTTATGCTGAAAACGCGAAAGGAAACCAGTCTGTAACCGCTGATCATGCCCATGATCAGATGACCCGCCTCATGTATTATTATGTGGAAAACAAACCCGAAGATTAAAGAGGCGATCGCGACGACTCCGTCAAGGGGAAAATCTATCACTTGCCGCAAAAAGAATAACCCGACCATACCGCCCGCCCCGGCGCCCAGCAGCATCTGCACGATTGCCTGAACCCTTTTTTCATCCATCAGTTGCCTCCCTTGATTGCCTTGCTTCTATTTTACTATAGCCAATACATATTGTATATTCGAATTCGACATATGTCTACTTTCTGACCATGCACCGATTCCCGCTCCTGAAAATATACTGCTGTTAGAGCAACTTCATAGAATGCGTCGGTTCAAGCTAAAAAGCCGGCCACATGGTACATAAATCCTGAATACCCTTGGGTTGCTCAAAAGCAGAAAGAAGAGGTGACCCAGATGAGTCAAATGCTGAGCCAGTGGCTGTTTATTGCGGCATTAACGGTTTCTTCCAGCCTGGACAATGTGGGAGTCGGCTTATCCTATGGCATCCGCGCCATCCGCATCGACTTTCGTTCAAATATATTGATTTCCGTCATCTGTTTTGTCTTCAGCGCCTGCGGCATTTATGCCGGTATGTGGATCTCGCTGATTCTCCCGGGCATCCTTCCTGTTCTTCTCGGTTCCTTCATCCTGATTATTATCGGCGTGCGGCTTGTGCTGCTCGGCATCCCCCGTCAAGGCAAAGACCCGCAGATCGCCCAGACGTTGGACGAAATTGAAGATAAGACGCCGGATCAGCCCAGACGTCAAATCGGCTTCCTTGAATCCGCTTTTCTCGGCGTCGCGCTCTCGGTCAACGCTCTTACCAACGGCGTCGGCGCCGGTTTGTTTGGGTTCCCTCCCCTGCTCATTTCCTTCCTTGCCGCCACCGCCAGTTTTGCCACCATTCATGTTAGCACAGCCTTAGGCTTTAAGCTTTCCAAAGTTCATATCGGACGTTTCTCGGTGGGCCAATTCGGCACCATGATCAGTGGGTTTTTGCTGATGATTATTGGGGTGTCGGTATTTTTCCACTGAAGCGCCGCCCAGCATAAGCGCCCTTGGTTCTGATCACCGAAATCCCATAGAAAGCGGCGATCACCACCACCAAATAAACAAGAGCCGGCAGAAAGGCAGACGCGGGCAGGTGCTGCTCCAAACCGTTAGCCACAGTAAGAATCGCTTTCTGAGGCAACACCTGAATGATCAGCCCCAAAGCCTTGTTCCCCTGGTCGAAAGCAAAAAAACCGCCGGCCAGTATGGACGTGAGAATGATAATGGTGTTGCCGGTCATTTTCGCTGAATCGTCTTTGTTGGAAACAAGAGAAAAGAGCAGCAGGCTAAAAACCGTAGCGAACCCGCAAAGAAGCGCCACCAACCCGGTTAGCTGCAGGAAACTGAACCCGATAGCCACACCGCTGATGAACACAGCCAGCAACAGAACAATCATCGTTGGGAAAAACAGGAAGCAGAAGTTAAACAGGCTGTGGGCGAAAAGGTAGGTACTGATTTTTATCGGTGAAGCCGCCACGCGGCTGATTTGCCCGGAGGATTTGTCCTCCGCGTACAGACTCATACACGTGGATCCCATGAGCAGCAGAAAGGTTGTTAGAAAACCCAGCACATTGGTGCCGGTTCCCCTTCCGCTAAACAGGGTCTCAACGTTGTGCCCGCCTGCCAAAGCCTCGGTCAGTCTCGCCGTCGTCGTTTCATTTTTAACGGTATCCATCGTCCCGCTGCCATCGGCGTGGATGGTTAGGATCCCGTCATATTTTCCCGACACCAAGTCGGCACGCAGGGGCGCCGTGGCCATCAGGGTTAGTTTTACCGTGTCGGCGTCAACTTTGTCTTGGTATGCGTCAAACCCGGCCTGAGTTTCCGCCACCACCGCCACGTCCCATGTCTGCTTGACTCCCGTGCTCAGATAAAGGGCCGCCGCCGTTGCCGTTGTGATGAAAATGATCAGCAGGACCATCGTTTGCGCCTCCAGACGCCGCAGGTTATTTTTCAAGACCGCTCTCATAGGTAATCCTCCCTGTTGAACAGTTTTGTTGTCAGCGCTATGCACAGCGCGGCCAGCGTCAGCATGACGCCACAGACGGCCCCAAGAAGAAAGAACTTGCCGTCATAGACGCCCTGGAAGGCCGCCGCGCCGATCCATGTGACCGGCGAAATGTTGCTGACGGCGCCCACAACGCGCCCCAGTCCTTTCATGGGAAAGAAAGCGCCGCCCAGCAAACACAGCAGACTTACCACCGTGGACAGAATCATATTGACGGTTTCTTCTTTTTTGAGAATGCAGCAGAGCATGACGCTAAAGCAGACCGCGAAGAAAAAGACCGCCAACAAAAGCAGCCAGAGCAAGAAAGCGTTCCCTCCACCATAATTGGCGCCGGTTATCAAGAAAAGGGCAACGGCAGCCAGGGTGTGACACAGGGTTCCAAATAGGAAAGACGCTATAATTTTCGGCAGAAAAATATAGAAATCCGGTATGGGCGCGCTGCACAACCGCATGTTGGCTTTCAGTATACGCCCTTCCATGAAGCTGTTGGCGGCAATGGTGGAGTTGTTCAAAGCCCCGAAGATCAACATGGTGACGGCGTAGTAATCGTATGATGTTACGATGGTTCCAAAGGTGCTTTGGGTCACGAATCCCATGATGAGTGCCAGGAACAGCGGCAAACCCATCGTCCCGACCCACCACATGGGATTGATACAGAGGTTTTTGAGATCGGTTTGCAATATCCGGCGAAACTCGTACATGCTCTCCCTCCTAATCCCTTAGGGTGCGTCCAGTTAGGCTGAGAAAAACCGTCTCAAGGCTGACAGCCTGGGTGGTGATGCTGGTGATTTTCTTGCCGTTTTCAATAAGGGCGCCGATCATACGGTCAAGGTTCTCCATCCCGGGAACCGTGGTGATTTCGAGTTTACCATGGTTTGTCACATGTTTCACACCCGCTATGCCGCAAAGGATCTCAACGTTAAAAGTGTCCAAATCATCTGCCTCGATGGTTGTGACCTTTTCCGCGTCCAGGCTTTTCTTTAGCTCTTCCTTTGTGCCGGTAGCGATAATCTTGCCATGATCCATGATAATGATCCCCGTGGAGATTTCCTCGACTTCTTCCATATAATGCGTGGTGTAGATGATGGTCATACCCTCTTCCCGCAGACGTTGAATGGATCCCAGGATATGGCTGCGGGATTGGGGGTCGATGCCAACGGTGGGTTCATCCATCACCAACAGTTCCGGCTTATGGGCAATGGCGCAGGCGATATTCAGCCGTCGTTTCATGCCGCCCGAGAAAGTCTTAGCTTTATCTTGAGCCCGGTCCGACAAACCGGCGAATTCCAGCGCAAAACGGCAGCCTTCCTTGAGCTGCGCGCCTTTAAGTCCATAGAGAGAAGCAAAGAATTGCACATTGTTCCGGGCACTCAAGTCTTCATAGATCGCTAATTCCTGCGGCACAATGCCCAGTTTTCGTTTGTAGACGTTCAAGTTGCTGTGGATGTCCTGTCCGCCGCAGAACGCCGAACGGATGCCGCCGCCGTCACAGCTCAAGGCGCCGGTCAACATATTGATGGTGGTACTTTTGCCGGCGCCGTTGGGTCCTAAAATGCACAGAATTTCTCCTTTGTGCACATCGAAGCTGATGTCGTCAACGGCCTTGCGTTCTTTATAGTTTTTCCGCAAGTTTTCGATTTGGACAACCTCGCTCATATCCGAATCACCCCCGTGTTGTTTTCATCAGTATAGATCATACCACACAACCCCAAAAACAGGTATCATCCAAAAGTATGATGCAGGGGAGTATGGCACACAAAAAACTGAGTGGAAACACGGCTCTTAATTTCATTACATAAGCTTCCTCGTATCCCCATTGTCAATTGTCAATTGTCAATTGTCAAAAAGCCTCCCGATATATCTCCTCAATCTCAGACAGCAGAGGCAACCGCGGATTGCTGGTAATCGTCTGATCCTCAAAAGCCTTCTCAGCTAAGGCTGGGATTTTCTCCATATAGGTGTGCCGTTCAATACCGCAGTCGGCCAGGTTGGAAGGCATCTCAACCCGAAGCATCAGGCCGCGAACCGCCGCGATAAGGCTGGCCACCCCTTCGGCGCTGCTGGCGGCGGGCAAACCCAACCCCCGGGCAATTTCCCCATAACGTTCGTCTGCCTTAAAGGAGCTGTACTTGGGAAAAATAGTGAACTTGGTGGGCTTCTGGGCATTGTAGGCAATCACATGAGGCAGCAAAATCGCGTTGGCCCGCCCGTGGGGCAGACCGAATTCCGCGCCCAGTTTGTGGGCCATAGCGTGATTAAGCCCAAGAAAAGCGTTGGTAAAAGCCATACCCGCAATGGTGGACGCGTTATGCATCTTCTCCCGGGCCAGACGATCGCCGCCGTCATGATAGGCCAACGGCAGATACTCAAAAACCATCTGGGCGGCTTTGACAGCCAAGGCGTCGGTGTAATCCGAGGCCATTACCGAAACATAGGCTTCGATGGCGTGAGTCAGCACATCGATACCCGTGTCCGCCGTCACCCGTGGCGGTACCGACATAACGAACTCAGGATCAATGATGGCCACATCAGGGGTCAGTTCATAGTCGGCCAGCGGGTATTTGGTGCCGGTGCGCTGATCGGTGATGACGGCAAAAGACGTTACCTCCGAACCGGTGCCGCTGGTGGTGGGGATAGCCACCATTTTGGCCTTTTTGCCCAAGAAGGGGTATTTGTAGATCCGTTTGCGGATATCCATGAATTTCAAGGTCAACGCCGCGAAATCAAGTTCCGGATTTTCATAGAACAGCCACATGGCTTTGGCGGCGTCGATAACCGAGCCGCCGCCAAGAGCGATAATGACGTCAGGTTTGTAGATGTTCATCGCTGCCACGCCGCGCATGACGGTTTCGATGGACGGATCCGGCTCCACATCGGTAAATACCTCCGAATGAACATACTGTCGGCGTTTGCGCAGATAATAGAGGATTTTCTTGACATACCCCAAGTCCGCCATGACAGCGTCCGTGACAATGAAAGCCCGGGATATTTCAGGCATTTTGGACAGATACTGTGCCGAATCGTATTCGAAAAAAATCTTTTCCGGGATTTT
Source organism: Peptococcaceae bacterium (assembly GCA_009783315.1). Taxonomy (GTDB): domain Bacteria; phylum Bacillota; class Desulfitobacteriia; order Desulfitobacteriales; family Syntrophobotulaceae; genus WRJI01. The sequence goes on along the minus strand of WRHI01000018.1, from coordinate 27,220 downwards.
GAACCATTGCATGTTGACCCTTCTCTTGGCCACCTTTTTCTTGTTGATCAGATTCACAGCCGTCACGTTGGAGGTGGTCGAATTCTGTCCGTAAGAACCGCACCCCAGGGTCAGAGACGGCATGTTGGTGTTGTAGATGTCCCCAATAGCTCCCTGGGAGGAAGGAGAATTGACAATAATGCGGCCCGTTTTCATGCGCCGGGAAAACGCCTCAATAACGGCGTCGTCCCGGGAGTGAATCACAGCGGAATGGCCCATACCGCCGAACTGAACCATTTCCTCGGCGCGCTTCAAACCCTCCTCGGTGCTGTCGGCCACATAGTAGGCCAAGATGGGACTGAGTTTTTCCCGGGAGAGCGGATACGCGGAACCGACCCCTTCCAGGGGCGCCACAAGAATCTTCGTGTTCTCCTCAACATCAATGCCCGAACGGACAGCGATCTCGTACGCGCTCTTGCCCACAATATCCGGGCTGATGGCGTCAAGATCGGGAGAAATCGCCGTCTTTTCCACTTTGGCAATTTCCTCCGGACTGAGAAAATGGCAGGCGTTTTCCCGCAGATACTCCTCCACTGTGTCAGCGACAGCCCGGTCCACAATAACGGCTTGTTCCGAAGCGCAAATCATGCCGTTGTCAAAAGTCTTCGAGAGCATAAGATCCGTACAAGCCTGAGGTATATCCGCCGTTTTCTCAATATAGCAAGGAACATTGCCCGGCCCGACCCCCAAGGCCGGTTTGCCGGTGCTGTACGCCGCCCGTACCATGCCGCTGCCCCCGGTGGCCAACACCAAAGCGATATCCTTATGGTTCATCAGAAAACGCGTCGCGTCAACGGACGGTTCTTCCACCCATTGGATACAATCCGACGGCGCTCCCGCCTGCAAAGCCGCCTCCAGCATAACCCGGGCCGCTTGGCTGCTGGAGCTCTGGGCGCCGGGATGAAAAGCAAAAATAATCGGATTCCGCGTTTTCATGGCGATAATGGCTTTAAACATCGTTGTCGACGTCGGATTGGTCACCGGCGTCACCGCGGCGATAACCCCCACCGGTTCAGCCACATCCACATAGTCCTCATATTCATTGCTGTCAACAACGCCAACGGTTTTTTCGTATTTTATACTGTGGTAGATGTACTCCGTCGCAAAAATATTCTTCGTCACTTTATCTTCGAAAACCCCCCGCCCCGTTTCCCGGACAGCCGCGTTGGCCAGCTCCATGTGGCGGCTCAGACCGGCCATAGCCATAGCTTTAACAACGGCGTCAACTTGCTCCTGGGTCATGAACATGAACTTTTCCAGAGCTTTCAGGGCGTTGGCAATTTGGGCGTCGATGGCGTCGTTGCCGACGGGCTCGCTCTCTTGAGACTGGGTCGGAATCGGGGTCTGGTCTTGGGTCGAAACACTATCCTTGTTCTTATCCACTTCTTTTCCCTTAACCATAATACAATCTCCTTCTCATGATTGATCATTCGCTGGCGGCAACGAAGCCTTGCCAACATGACACCACAACAAAAAACAGCCTTCGGCCTAATTATTCATTAGGTTGTACGGCTGTATGAAATATATTCTTTATGATATCAAATCTGCCAATAAGTCTTATTACATATTATTGGGATTGGCGTCAGCTCAGATTACATATTCGAGAATTCTAGCCTTCTATTTTAATCTTGTATAGCTGGTTCTTGCGCTGCCGTTGCTTGAAAGTGTCAACGTGTCTCCTTCAATTGAATAGGTCAAAACAAATTTATCTCCTGTAATATCTCTAAACCTAATAGAAGGCTCAAAAGTTATCTTATTGTTTTTTGTAGTATATCTGCCATTTACTCTTGTGTCTGGGTACTGTTCATATTTGCCGTTTTCATAAAACGCGTATACAGGACCATGCTCCCCTCCCCATTGCCCAATGAGATTTTTATCGATACCTTCATCATGACTTTTACAAGCAACAAGACCCAAGCCGCACAATAAGATGAGGACACAAGCCAGGACGAGGTGCTTTTTCTTCATAAAGTTTTCTTCCTTAATACCCAATGCCTATCGGTTACAAATCGAAGTCAGACAAAAACTCTGGATACCAAACATACCATTTTTTGTTGGCATCATCTATGAAAGGAGTGCCTACACGATCGGCATATGTCATTTCGGTTTGACATACCCTTTTTCAGAGCTTTTGCCATCTCTAAACCCCATCGTACAGCATTTTAAGTCAAAAGAAAACACTTCGTTCGGCCTGTTTTTCCATGCCTTTTAAGAAATCTGTGTACCCTCCGAAAGGGATCGCACTTAACTTTTCAACTAACCGCCTTATCTTTTGTTAATATTTTGTTGTCATTGACATCAGTCCGCCCACTCGCGGTTCCGACGGAGTAAACTTCATATCTCAGCTAAAAACAGTCAAAATATACCTGTTCACAATTTTTGCGATTAAGGATATACTATGTATATACAGAAAGACAGGAAGAAATAATATCAAGGAGGCCGTTTCAAGGCAGTTTTTAAGAGGAGGCTTTGGCATGAGCACAGCGACAATTGTGAAATGGGGAAATTCTCAAGGGATTAGATTGCCTAAAATGTTATTGGATAGTGTGAATATGTCAGAAAATGACACTATCGAAATAACAGCCAAGGATAACAGTCTCATTTTAAAAAAAGCGGACAACGCCCACCACAAGACCATCGAAGAATTGTTTGAAGATTTCGACGGAGAATATGAGCCCATCAATATTGATTGGGGTGATCCTGTAGGGGATGAAGTATGGTAAAACAAGGGGACATTATCAGAACCAATTTTAGTCCGCAAAGCGGGCATGAACAAGCTGGGCCTAGACCTGCTGTGATCGTCAGCAATAATGTTTTTAATGAAAAGGTTCGTTTGGTTTTAGCTTGCCCTATCACGAACGCCAGAAGAGAATTCCCTTTGCATGTACCACTTGACGACAGAACAAAGACGACAGGTTTCGTCTTATGCCAACATATTAAAGCCTTAGATATTAACACCCGTGGATACTCGGTTATAGAAAGAATCCCGGACGACATCTTGGATGTTATTATTGGAATTCTTTTTTCGGAAATAAGGCGGACGGTATGACGAACGTAAACTCAACACCAGGCTCATCCTGACGCCGGCTGTTGTTCGTTATTCAAACTCCTTTTATATATGGCCCGAAAGCCAAAATCCTCTTCCGCGTCACTTCTTTTCACAAATACATCCCAGGAAATCTTCAGGTTTTGCTCAATTATAGCTTTATAAGTGTCAAAACTGATAAATGCTTGGTCTGAAGCAGGCTCATAGAGGGCAAAAGGCGTCTTTGCCGGAATGCTGGAATCATTGGCCAAGGTTATCACCATGAGTTCCCTGCTGACATATCCGCCCTCTTCAATCTCTACCACAGGAATCTGCAATGCTGTTGTTGCGCCCTGCAGGCTGGCTGAATAAAGAGTATTTATCTCCAGCTTGTTCCTGTCAAAAAACCGGGTGCCTGTATCGTCCACGCCATACAAAGAAAACATATTTCCTTCACCGTCTCCGGCTACATGGAACTGATACAAGTGAATTCCACTGAACTTAATATGGGGCATCTCTGATCAGGATTACGCGCGATACAGGAGCCGTCACCCAGCTGACGAATTGCAAAACCTTCAAGCGGGCGTCCGGGAATATTGGATAGTGGATCCCGACATGTCTGTTTTCCGGATACTCACTCCATAACCATCTGATAAGGCGAAACCTTTCGTATCCGAAACGATATCAGCAAAGACAGAAAATAAGACATCACAACAGTCGCCGCGCCAAACAAAGCAACCCACACCGGATCCACAATGAATCCGGCCTTCATCATGCCCATACTCTTCATCACCATAGACATCAGCGGGTTCGTAAAAACCGCGCCCAAAAAACTGCCAATAACCGCGCCAATAACAATGGGGATCATCACACCTATGGAAAGCTGGTTCATCAACTGGAACGTCGTGTACCCAACCGCCTTCTGGATCCCCAACTCTCTTTTTTTACGGGTAATTGATGTGTTGATAACAAAATACAACACCATCCACACCACAAAGGCTGTCGTCGTCAGCATAATAACCCCCATAGCGGCAACGACGCTCTGATAGGAAGCCATGTTATCAGCCAGCTCCTTATCAAAATTCGTCACACCCAACAACATCTCCTCATCCACCAGATTCTTGACATCCTTAACAGCTCTTTCAGCGTCAGCGCCTTTCTCCAAATAAACATACAGAGACTGGAAACGAAAATGCGGATTGAGCAGCCGGTAATCCTGAGCCAGCACAGAAACATTCTCGCCACCCATGGCGGACCCGTTGGACAGCCCAACAACTGTAAACGTCTCCTTGTTTTGCCCATATCCCACAGAAACCTTGTCCCCCACGGTCTTCCCTAACTTTTCAGCCAGAATCCCCGCCAGCGCAATCTCCTTGCCGGAGCGCGGATACCGGCCCTTATACACCTGCAGAGACTCTTTCCCAGCATAATCCTCCATCACAAAAGCCCCGGCTTCCTGACCCTCAACCGTCACTCTTCCCATTTCCAGATATTGCGCCTTTCGAACAGCGCCCATGCCCTCGATGGCTTTAACCGCCTGAAGCTGATCCCGTTCCGGGTTAAGCTGAACAATAACGCTGCATATCTCCACCCCGGGAACCTCCGCAAAGGCTTTCGTATCAACCGTCGTATTATAATACATAATCACACCATAAGCCCCGGCGAAAGACACAGAAATCAGAATAAAGGCTATCATAACCTGCTGTTTCATATTTTGCAGAACAGATTTATACGCCAACAGCACCGACAAGCGACCTTTAGCGCCTTCCAGGGGCAAACGGTTCTTTTTGAATGTGCGCGACGTCACCTCCTTGCGCAACGCTCTGCTGGGATTCAGCTTGTTGATTCGGCGCGCGGCCAGCCAGGACACCGCCACCACAATCATGCCGATGGCCGCCATCGCCATCAGGCTGACCTGGCTATCCAACCCCTGCTCCCACTTCAACCCGGACTGCTGCTCCAAAACCGCCGAAACAAAGGGCAGCGCCGGATAGGAGAGCACCACGCCAAGCAGACTACCCAACCCGGAGATCAGGAGAAACTGGAGCAGAACAGACGAAACAATCTGCCGGCTGGTATAACCCACAGACTTAAGAGAACCAATTTTCACAATATCCTCTTCAACGCTGTTCACAATCCGGAACCGCACAACCAACATACATACCAACACAACAATTAGAGCAAAAACCACAATCATCGACGCAATCATAATGGTCATCATACAGCGGGCATTCTCAACCAGAATCAGATCCACAGCAAGGGGCGCGGCAAAAGCGCTCTCAGCCGCAAACACAACGGATTCCGCCTCCAAAACCTCCCGAATCCCTCTCTCCACACCTTGGACGTTTTTAACATCATCCACATTGGCAAACATCACATGAGCCCTGTAAGCAGGATCATCCAAAATCTCCGCCAGCCTTTGCCATGTCCCGGCAGGCAGATAAAAAGTCAAAGAACCTGTGGCCCTGGAGCTAAAAAAAATGTCTTCTGTATATCCTCTCACCGTGAAAACAAGCTTTTTGCTTTTACCAGATTCTTTGTCCATATATCTCAATTCAACCTTATCATCCAGCTGATACCCAGCCGTCCGGAAAATATCCGGCACATAGACGCCCATATCCCGCGGGGCCAGATGTTTACCAACATATTTCCATTTGCTCAAACTCCTGGGTTCATCCATATTGGCCAACAAAATATTGAACGACTGTAATTTATCCTGAAAAACAATTTCGGTATCAAGTCTTAGAAGTTCATGATGTTGGGTTTGCCGGATATGAGGGCTATCCTTGATGGCGGCCTCAGCTCCCTCCGTATACATAGCATCCGGCAGCAAAAAATAGGCGTCCGTTGGCCGCAGCTCCTCTTTCAGTTCAGCAAAAAATCCCCCATAATTGACGACGACCAGCAACCCCGCGTTGAGCAAAAACGCCGCGACAACAAAGAAAAACACCAAAGAAAAAGAAACGGCCCTCGCTTTACGGATATTAGCAAAAGCATGCATGCTCAACTTGCCCATAACTACCACCCCATAGACGAAAGAAAATCCTGCAGCTTGTTCTGACGTCCCTGATCCTCACCCTCATAATCGCCCAAGAGGCACTCCCCCCAGACAACGCCGTCACGAATGTACAGAACGCGATTGCCTCTCAAAGCCGACCTCAGATCGTGGGTAACCATAATAATCCCTTGCCCCTCCCGATTAATACCGGTCAGCACATCCAAAACCGCTTGCCCCGACGCCGAGTTCAGGGATCCTGTCGGTTCATCGGCAAAAACCACCCTGGGCTTATTAATCAAAGCTCTGACAATAGCCGCCCGCTGGTTCTCCCCACCGGAAAGCTGTGAAGGAAACTTACGCCAAATAGTCGCGGTCAATCCCACTCTTTTCAGCAACTCCTTGGCGCTGGTCACAATCTCCTCCTTGTCGCGGTTCATCAACAAGCCGGTTGAGAGAATGTTGTCCATAATGCTCATGTTCTCCAACAAAAACATTTGCTGAAAGATAAATCCGCAGTTTTTCCTCCGAAAAACAGCCAGTCTGTTGTTGCTGAACCTGGAAATATTCTTATTAAAAAACCGTACCGTTCCACTTGTCGGCCTATCCATACCAGACAAAACATAAAGCAAAGTGGACTTGCCCGCGCCTGAAGACCCCATGATAACAGTGAAATCTCTATCATAAATGCTAAGCTCAATATTCCTTAAAACATGTTGCTCATGGTTTCCCGCCACGAAACTCTTGCTCAGCCTTTCCGTTGACAATATAACCGTTCTCCCGGCTATCCGCGGGATTGGAGCCGGCTCAAATTCCGGTTCCGGTTCCAACTCCAATTCTGGCTCCGGCAGTGTCGCAATCCTTTGCCTCTGCTGTTGTGTTCGCCAAGACTTCTTTGCCGGCGGCAGCCGGTTCAGGTGTTCCTGCTCCTGCTCCTGCTCCTGCTCCTGCTCCTGCTCCTGCTCCTGCTCCTGTTCTCTTTCCGTCCCCCGACCCTGCCAAAACACCTGCTCCGGCCGCCAGAACTCAGAACGTTTCAGTTCCGGCCATATCTGGGGCCCTGGTTTTGATGAGTACTCTTGTCCCGGCTCGTATCCCCGTTCCCGCGAATACTCTTGTTCCGGCTCATACCCCCGTTCCCGTGAGTACTCTTGTTCCGGCTCGTATCCTCGTTCCCGTGAATACTCTTGTTCCGGTTCATACCCCCGTTCCCACGAATACTCCTGTTCCGGCTCGTACCCCCGTTCCCGTGAATACTCTTGTTCCGGCTCGTACCCCCGCTCCCGCGAATACTCCTGTTCCGGCCCACCCTGGAATCCCTGCCCAAAGCGCCCCTGCATAAGCCAATGCCATGGTTTGGGCCCACTGTCGGGATACAACAATCCCTGTCCAAGCCGCGACTTCTTTGGAATCATCGGCTCTTGCCACGTCTGCGGCCCCTGCCACGTCTGCGGTTCCTGCCGCGCTTCTGTTCTCTGCTTGAACTGCGGTCCCTGCCACGTCTGCGGTCCCTGCCACGTCTGCGGCCCCTGCCACGTCTGCGGCCCCTGCCGCGTCTGCGGTTCCTGCCACGTCTGCGGTTCCTGCCGCGCTTCTGTTCTCTGCTTGAACTGCGGTCCCTGCCACATCTGGGACTTCCCAGACTTCTGCTGTTGCTCCTGCGGTTGCTGGGATTCGGAATGTATCAACTGCATGACCCGCTGCGTATCACGCGCAAGCCTGACGTAATAGTCAATAATAGCCTCAGCTATATCATGTTGCTCGTTGAGCTTGTCAAGATCAGGAAAAACATTGTTATAAACGCCGTAGATCACATATTCCAGATAGTTACAATACTCCATCAGAATACTGATTTTAGGTTTCTTGATTTCTTCTTTCGTAACAATCAAGACCTCATCATATAACGTGGCAAGGTCGGGATCCGGCACGGAGGAATGGAGCACCTGAAGATCGCTTGACCGTTTTTCCACAAAGGATTCTATCCCTCTCACGAATCCTCTGCAACGATCAAGAGCATCAGTAAGGTATCCGACATCTGACCCATTCTCTGAATTATATCGTGCCATAATGCTTTAGCAACTCTCCCACAACAGTTATTGGAAATCTAATTAACAAATGAAACAATCCATGCAACCATTCAAAATGATCTCCCTTTACCCTATTATTGTGTCAAATCCAAAAGGGAAAGTCAACCGAATATTAATCGGAACAAGCAGGAATTTGACGGATCAAGTAGAATCAACAATGAAAATCAACAATGTGATAATTTTTTTGATAAATGTTTTACAATTTCTAGTATTGGAGGAAATTAAATGTATTTAAGTCACGTTTCCTCGAAAAAGTATGCCCTTTGCACAGATTCTTCAACCCTTTCAGAACGCTGCACCCAATGGGGCCTCACAGCGGAAAACTTTTTGTACGGCGCCTACTGCCTGCTGCTCCATCGGAAAACAGAATACCACACCTTTGTCCTCGGATACGCATCTGGTGCCGGCATACGCTCCGTTTTGGTTCAGATCGACCATAACGCCTCAGCCCTCGACGCCGTGAGAAAAACCCTGGACGCCCGTGACGCAGCGACAGGAGCACATCAGGAACCAACTGGGCGCAGCTATGCCGCCCTCTTCGGCGGCTCCAACAGCGGCGTCCTTCTGGAAGAAGCTCTGGCCGCCGGCCACATTGCCGCCATGACCGCTCCCGAATCCGAACCCGGCCAACCGCACACCATGCGCTATTTATATGACGAGGGCGCCTTCACCGATGACGAAATACGCATCCAGCACAAACAACTCGAAACAGTCATAGCGGACGTCCTCGCCAACCCGGAAAAACCGGTGCGCAGTCTCAGAATCGTTTCAGATCATGAGCGCGCCCTCATCCGGCAAGCCAACGAAACGGTTTTTCCCTATTCCGACGACAAGTGCATTCACGAACTGCTCGAAGACACCGCCACCCGTCTGCCCGAAGCCCCCGCGCTGGGCTTCAGAGATCAAGAACTCAGCTACGACATATTCAACCGCAAAGCAAACCGCCTCGCCCATTCTCTCCGCGCGCGTGGCGCCGGACCAGGATCTTTCGTCGCTATCGCCGCCGAACGCAGCCCGGAACTCATCATCGCTATGTTTGCCGTCCTGAAAACCGGCGCGGCCTTCATACCCCTCTCCCTGCGTTACCCGCCGGAATTCCTGGGACTGATCCTTCGCCACGCCAACGTGAAACTGCTTCTGACCACCGCTCCCGCGGCAGTCACGCCCGTTACCGACGGCATCGGTGTTGCCGCGCTGGATCTGAACACAGAGGAAACTTACACTGTCAACCCGCAATCTGATAAAAGTCAGACAACTGACGAAAGTCAGACATCTGACACCAACCTGCCGCGGGCAGCCGAATTCTCACCCCAATCACCGGCCGCCCTGATCTACACCTCCGGCACCACCGGCCGGCCCAAAGGCGTCGTTGTGCGTCACGACACAGTTGTCAACTACTGTGAATTCAACCTGCGAGAATTCCATATAAGCGAAAAAGACCGTATTATGCAATTCGCCCCCTTCACCTTCTCCACCGCGATCCTGGAAATCACAACGACGTTGATCAGCGGCGCCAAACTATGCCTCGTTCCGGAGCCGGCCGTCATGGATCCGGGCGCCTTTTATCAAGAAATGCTCACCGCCGCGGCCACCATCTTGCTGGCGCCGCCCGAATACATTGGCTACCTGCCTCTGCCTCCGACGCTGCACATCGTCGAAACAGGCGCCTCCGAATGCAAACGAGAAATATCGGAAAAAATCGTCCAAACCGCCCTGCATGCCAACGCCTACGGTCTCACGGAAGGCTGTGTCCCGACCGTCTGGAAAGGCCGCGAAGGCCCGCGGCCGCGGCGCATCCCCATCGGCAAACCTGTCCCCAACACCCAAGTGTACATTCTGGATAGCCATGGTGAATCCTGCGGCCTCTATATGCCCGGTGAACTCTGTGTCACAGGACTCTCGGTCTCCAACGGCTATCTTGGCGATCCGGAACGCACAGCGGAACGCTTCGTCCCCAACCCTTTCGGGGCAGGCGTCATGCTGCGCACCGGCGACATCGCCCAATGGAGCGCGGACGGAAACATCGAATACCTGGGCCGCGCCGACAACCAAATTCAAATACGGGGCATGCGCGTAGAACTTGAAGAAGTGGAAAGGGCTCTCGCCCAGATGCCGGGCGTCGCCGGCGCGGCGGCCCTATCCCGGCCCGCCCCCAACGGCGACGCTCAAATTGTTGCTTTCGTCACACCCGCCCGCGGCGCGGACAACACCCCTGCCCCTCTGGATCCGAACGCCATCCGCCTGGAACTCTATAATCGTCTTCTCGAACACAAAGTCCCCTCCGTGGTTGTACCCCTGGAAAAACTACCTATGACCCCCAACGGCAAAATAGACAAGGGCGCCTTAACCGCTCTTGACATCGCCGCCGGCGAATACACCGAGCCCCTCAGCCGGGAAGAAGAACTCGTCGTCCGTGCCTTCGAAGAAACCCTCGGTCTCACCGGTATAGGAACACAAGCCAACTTCTTCGCCCTGGGCGGCCATTCCCTGCGCGCCGCGCGGGCAGCCAATCTGGTGGAAGAACTTTCCGGCATACGCCTCCCCCTGTGGCAATGGTTTGAAACGCCGACCGTGGAAGGACTGGCCGCTGTGTTAAAAGAATCCCAACAAACACAAAACGACACAAACACCATACCCAGATATACCCCGATTCCAAGAGCCACCCCCCAAGAGGTTTACCCCATGTCTCCCGCCCAGAGGCGCCTGTATCTGGCTTGCCAGACTGACGACACCGGAACCGCTTACAACATTCCCGTCGCCCTGGAATTCGCCGGCGCGCCGGACACAGCCAGAATGCAGGCCGCCCTGACAGCCCTCTCCCAACGCCAGGAAGTTTTCCGAACCAGTTTTCATACCCAAACATCCCCTAATAACACCTTCGTCCAACGCATAGCCCCCCCGGGGCAGGCTCCGATCTCTCTGGACGTGGTTCCCTATGCGCTCTCCGATACCCCCGCATCCCTTCTGGCCGGCTTCGTGCGGCCCTTTGACCTGGCGAAAGCGCCACTGCTGCGCGCCCAAGCCGCTGTCGCTCCGGACGGTTCCCGCAGCGTCCTGCTTTTTGATCTCCACCATATTATAGCGGACGGCACAACCATGTATCTGCTGCTGGCGGATTTTGAAGCCCTTTACAACAAAGGCGCCCTTTCGCCTGAGGACAAGCCCTTGCCCGAACCGCCCCTCCAATACAAAGACTTTTCCGAATGGGCGCGCACCCGGGATCTCTCCGCGCAAAAAGCCCATTGGCTGTCAGTTTTCGCCGACCCTGCTCCCACTCTCAACCTCATCACTGACTTCCCGCGCCGTCGGCGCAGTTGCGTAGGCGGCGAAAAAACCGCCGTTATTGACGTCCCCCTGCGCGGCAAGATTGAAGCCCTCGCGGCCGCCCACGGCGCCACCCCATACATGGTCATGCTCGCCAACCTCGCAGTCATGCTCGCCAAATACACCCGTCAGGAAGACATCACAATAGGAACCCCCGCCGCCGGGCGCGTACACCAGGATCTGGAACGCATTGCCGGCATGTTTGTCAACACGGTGGCCTTGCGCAGCCGGCCTGTCCGAAACAAGCAATTCTCCGAATTCCTTAGGGAAATACGCCTTTCTTGCCTACTCGCCTTCGAAAACCAAGAATACCCCTTTGAAGAACTCACCGAGGCCCTGGCCTTACCCCAAGACCCGACCCGGAACCCCCTGTTCGACGTCATGCTGATCATGCAAAACACCGAACCTTTCACTGTCAACCCCGAGGGATTGCGCTTCATACAAACCGTTATAAATCCAGAATCCGCCAAATTTGACTTAACCTTTGACATCACAGAAAGACCAAACGGGTACCATGTTAAACTCATCTACAGCGCCGCGCTGTACCGCCCGGAAAGCGCCGAAGCCATGCTCCGCCACTACTTGGCGCTGCTGGACGCGGCAACAGCGGCTCCGGCAAAGACCATCGGCGACCTGTCTCTTGCGAACCAATAGAATATTAACAGCACCGGAGGTTCAGTTGCATGATAAAACTTGATCCCGAGGCTTTAAACACACTAACCATCGCCCCCCTTGTCGAACAACAAGTCAAGAATCACCCTCACAAAACCGCGATCATCTGCCGTGATCAAGAAATCTCCTACGGGGCGCTCAACCGCGCGGCAAACCGAGTCGCCCACAAACTCCGGGCCATAGGCGTCGGACCGGACGATATCGTCGCTTTAGCCTCACAACGCGACCCCGCCCTGATCGTCGGCATACTCGGCGCCCTGAAAGCAGGCGGCGCTTATCTGCCGATCAACCCGGCGGCACCGGCGGCGCAAGTTCGCGACATGCTGGCGGACAGCAACGCCAAGGCCGCCCTCGTCGCCGGCGTCACCCTGAAAGAAGCCATGGCGCAAGCCCCAGCTTCAGCTATTCCCATCATAGACTTGTTCGACGCCGAATACCGGTGCGAAACCGCCACCCACCATTCAGCGCCCAACTCTGCCGATTACAACACCGGTGAGCCGGCAACTGACAACCCCTCTCCCACCGGCAAACCGTCGGATATCGCGTATTGTCTGTACACCTCCGGCACAACAGGCAAACTCAAAGGTGTGCTGGTTGAACAGAGAAACATTATTAATTTTGCCTTGTACAATGAAGTGTTTCTGGCAGCGCTGCAAGCCGTTTCGGAACCACGCGTCATCTCAACAACCACACCCTGTTTCGACATCTTCGCAACAGAATCTCTCCTGCCCCTCCTGCATGGCTGGTGCATTCTGTTGGCGGACGAGGAGGAACAGCGGGACAGCATCCGACTGGCACCCCTTGTCGAAAACCATCAGGGAACCTTCCTCAACACAACCCCCTCCAAAATGCGCATGCTCATGACCTCACCGGACCGATGCGGTTATTTATCCGGGCTTTCTGCTATCTGCCTCAGCGGCGAACCTTTCCCCCCTGAGATGTACACCCAAATCCGCCGACACACTCAAGCCCACATAATCAACGCCTACGGCCCGACAGAAACAACCGTCTTCATGACGATGACGGAACTTCATTCCGACGACATCCACATCGGCAAAGCGATACCCAACACCCAAGTCGTCATTCTGGACGGCATGGAGCGGTGCGGTATCGGTGTGCCCGGCGAATTATGCGTCAGCGGTGCCTGCGTGGCGCGAGGGTATCTCAATAATCCGGACCTTACGGCAGCCCTCTTTCTCCCCAACCCCTTCGGCGAAGGTCGGCTGTACCGAACAGGCGACCTGGCCCGTTGGCGCCCGGACGGCAACCTGGAATGCCTTGGCCGCATCGACAATCAGGTCAAAATCCGGGGCTATCGCGTCGAACTCGGCGAAATCGAGAGCGCCTTGCGCCGGCAAGACGACGTTGCTGACGCGGCGGTGATCCTCAAAGAAGACGAAACAGGAGAATCGGTGCTGCACGGCTATGTCGTAGCTACAGGCGCCGCGTCCCTTCCCATTGACGCCCTCCGCGCCGCCCTAAGGCAAGATCTGCCGGAATATATGGTTCCCCAGCGGCTGATGCAGATTGAACGCATCCCCTTGACTCTGAACGGCAAGACAAACAAAAAAGCCTTGCCGAAAATTGTCCTCGGCTCAACCGCTGAATTCACAGCCCCCTCCTCCCTCGACGAAAAAATGATCGCCCTCATATTTCAGGAATTGCTTGGCGTATCCTCTGTCAGTATCTTTGACAACTTTTTCGCCCTAGGCGGACACTCCCTGCGGGTCACCAACGGCATCGCCATGCTGGAAGAGGTCACAGGTGTGCGGTTGCCACTACGTGATTGGTTTGAAACCCCCACGGTGCAAGGGATTGCTGCCGCGCTCAAAGCCGCGCGGGCAGCGAGCCGGGAAGGGCCAGGCGCCCCTTCATCTATTCCACCCGCGCCATCCCAACCCTGGTACCCTCTGTCCCCCGCGCAACAGCGGCTGTATCTCGCTTGCCAGACAGCAGACCGCGGCACAGCCTACAACATGCCTCTGGCCATAGAACTTTCCGGAGAAATCGTCACAACCCGGGCCCAAGACGCTGTCCGGGCCCTACTGGCTCGTCACGCCGCTTTGCGCACCAGTTTTCACATCCATGACACCGCTTCTCCAGACAGCGACGAGCTGCTGCTGCGCCAGCGCATCGAACCCCCAGAAGACGTCGTAAACCCGTTCATCATAGAAACCATGACCGATACTGACACCGCGGAAACCTTGCTTAGCTCTTTCGTCCAGCCCTTTGATCTCTCCTGCGCACCCCTTCTGCGGATCAAAGCGGTTGTCGGCCCTAACCGCACCATACTTCTCATCGATATGCACCACATCATATCCGATCAGGCAACAGCCGTCATCCTGCTCGATGAGTTTACCAAACTATACGCCGGCGAACCGCTGCCGCCTACAGAAACCCAATATATTGACTGGAGCGAATGGGCTCAAAAGCGCGACCTTTCCGCCCAACAATCTTTCTGGCTTAATATGTTCCGCGACGAACCCCCGGCAACCCATTACGCGACAGACTTCTCCCGGCCCTCGCGCCAACGTTTCGAAGGCGCCGTCGCAACCCTGCGCCTAGACGCCCCCCTGCGCCGCCAAGTCGAAACCTTCGCCGGCGAGCGCGACGGCACCCCTTTCATGGTTCTGCTCACAGCCCTCATCGCGCTGCTGGGCAAACACGGACGCCAAGAGGACGTCACCGTCGGTTACCCCGTATCCAACCGCTTACACAGCGATTGCGCACGCACAGCCGGCTTGTTCGTCAACATGCTCGCCCTGCGGGGCCGCCCGGAAGGAAGCAAACCCTTCGCGACCCTGTTTGACGAAATCGCGCGATCCTGTACCCAAGCCCTGGAAAACCAGGAATACCCTTACGAACGACTCGTCGAAGAGCTGAGGACGCGTCAGGACATGTCACGGAACCCCCTGTTTGACGTCACCATAACACTGGATCACGAACCACCGGACATGTACGCGGAATACTGCGGCCTCCCCTGCGTACACATAGCCAAAGGCCCGCCGGAAGCCAAATTCGAACTGACCTTCAACATCGTGGAAACCGACGACGCCTATGCTATAGAGCTGATATACAGAACCGCCCTGTTCGCCCCGGAGAGCGCCGAACGTATGCTGCGCCATTACCGTACGCTCTTGGAAACAGCAATATCCACGCCGGCGCGGACACTCGGAGACCTCCCCCTCATGGATGCGTCAGAATACGATCAAGTCAGGTTATTTAGCAACACCCCCGCCGGGGACACATCACGGACGCCCCCCACACCTTCGACCCAAACCTTCGTCTCCCTGTTCGCGACCCACGTCGCCGCGCACCCAAACCACACCGCCCTCCTCCTCGGTGATCAACAGATCACCTACGAAGAACTGGATCGGATCACCGACATCGTTGCCCGATGGCTGCTGTCCGTCGGCGTCCAAAGAGAAGACATCGTCGCCGTTTACAGCGGACGCGGCTTCGGGTACCCTATCGGCGCCCTCGGCGTCATGAAAGCCGGCGCCGCTTTCCTGCCCCTTGACGCCTCCGCACCGGCAGCACGCTCACAATTCATTTTGGCAGACAGCGGCGCCACCGCTCTTCTGTTGGCAGACGCCTCCCTGCCCTTCGCGACGACACTGCCAACATACGCCATTGATCCCCAAGCAATGAACGATTCCCTCTCTCCATTGTCCATTAGTCCACAGGCTGAAGGATATCAGCCTCGTCCATTGTCCATTGTCCCTTGTCCATTGTCCATTGTCCCTTGTCCATTGTCCATTGTCCCTTGTCCATTGTCCATTGTCCCTTGTCCCTTGCCTCACACCCTCGCTTACAGCATCTACACCTCAGGCACGACAGGGCAGCCCAAAGGCGCGCTCCTTGAGCATCGTGGTCTGGCTAACTTGTCCTCCTATTTCATCTCCGAACTTGGCATCAACCCGGCTGACACCGTTCTGCAGTTTGCCAGCTGTGCTTTTGACGCCTCTGTCTGGGAAATGACCATGGCCCTCACATGCGGCGCCACCTTGCGGCTGTTGCCAACTGACGCTTCCCTTGACCCAACCCTGCTGCGCGAAAACCTGCGCCACTGCACGGTTGCGCTCTTGCCGCCCCCCCTGATACCCGCCGTCAAGCCGCGGGGACTACGCCTGCTTCTAAGCGGCGGCAGCGCGGCGACCCCAGAAACCGTCCGTCTCGCCGCCTCCGCCAACGGATCATATATCAACGCCTACGGGCCAACTGAAACCACAATCTGCGCAACAGCCTGGGCCTATCTTCAAGGCGACAAAATCCCGGCTAACGTGCCCATCGGCAAGCCGTTGCCGGGTGTAGAACTCTACATTGCGGCAATAGACAATAGGGCCATGGACAACGAGAAACAAGCCACGATTTCACTTTGTGCCATTGGCATTCCCGGCGAACTCTGCGTCGGCGGCGCCGGTGTCGGTCGGGGATACCTGAACAGACCCGAACTAACCGCCGAGAAGTTTGTCAGAAACCCCTTTATCCCCTCCGAAGGGGATCAACCCTCTGAAGGAAATCATCCCTCCAAAAGGGCCCTTTCCGACACATGCCCCTTGTTGTACCGAACCGGCGACCTCGCCCGCTGGCTGCCTGACGGCAACATTGAATATTTGGGGCGCTTGGACGATCAAATCAAAATCCGTGGATTCCGCGTCGAGCTGGGTGAAGTGGAAGCCGCTCTGGAGCGCCTTCCCAACGTAAACGAAGCCGCGGTCGTTACTGAATCCGGCCGACACACCGACGACGAAAAGGAGCTCATCGCTTATATCGCCGCTCCCGATCTTGACCCCGTAATCCTACGCGCCGCTCTCGCCCGATCACTGCCGGATTACATGATACCGGCGCGCTATATACGCCTTGACGCGCTGCCCAAGACCGTCAGCGGCAAAATTGACAAACCTGCGCTGCCGGCGCCCACAGACCGGCCAAACATCGGCGCGACCCCTGCCCCACCCCAAGACCGTGAGGAAAAACTGGTCTCCCGGGTGTTCGAAGAAATCCTCAGCATAGAGAACATTGGCGTCAACGACAGCTTCTTCGCCTTGGGCGGCGACTCGATCAAAGCTATCCGCATCGTTTCCCGCATCCGGGAAGCAGGATACAACGTCTCCGTTCATGACATTATGGAACAACGGACAGCTGCCGCCATCGCAACAACCCTTCGCCTGACCTCCGGTGACATAGGCGACCAAAGCGCCATCGCCGGCGTCCTGCCCCTGACACCCATTCAACAAGCCTTCTTCACTCAGCAACACACCCATCCGCACCATTTCAACCAGGCTCTCGCCATACGTTGTGACAATCCCTTAGAGGAACACCCCCTGCGCGCCGCCCTGGCAGCCGTTTTTGAGCATCATGACATGCTCCGCGCAGTTTATCCCGGCGGCACACAAACCATTCTCCCTGTTGACGCGGCTCCAATCACCTTAGACATTGTAGATTTGCGCGGGCAATCTGTCTCCGTATCCGACCTGCAATCACGCAATACCGCCCTTCAATCGTCTTTCGATCTGGAGAAAGGGCCGCTGCTGCGCGTCGCTCTGAACCAAACAGAAGACGGCGACCACCTCCTGCTGATCGCTCATCACCTTATCATAGACAGTATTTCCTGGTACATCCTTGCCGAAGACCTCTTCTCCGCGTATAGCCAAGTCCAAGCCGGACACACGCCCTTGTTGCCTGCGAAAACAGCTTCCTTCCGGGATTGGGCCCTCAGTCTTCAATCTTACGCGGCGGGCGGCGCGCTAACAGCGGAACAGCCTTATTGGATAGAAGAGATGGCCAACATTGAGCGCTACGACCTCACCCCGGCGCAGACCGATATACTCCGGCAACCGGATTCCACGACAGGAACCCCATCAGCGGATTCTCCCGGCCCGACACCCAAGCAAAGAATCTCCCATATTCGTATCAACAGCGACATCGTGTACAGTTTGCTCTTCGAAGCCGGCAAAGCCTATGACACAGAAATCAACGACCTGTTGCTGTGCGCTTTCGCACTGGCTGTAAGACGCCGGACCGGTCGGCAAAAGATCTGTGTCGAGCTGGAAAGTCACGGGCGTTTGCCGCTGTCACACCTCCTCAACCTCGACCGGACTATAGGCTGGTTCACATGCAGCTATCCGGTTACCCTGCCCTCAGCCGACACTGTTGAAGCCAGCATCCTTATGACCAAACAAGCCTTGCGTGCTGTACCGAATCAAGGCATCGGTTACAGCTTGTTGCTGGCCCGCGGGGATTTTGGCAGCGTTCCGCGCCCCCGTTTTGGCTTCAACTATTTGGGAGACGAAGACAACGGCGCGGCATCCGTTTTCGGTCCCGGCATGTCCTGGTCAACGATACCTCTAGGCGAAATGATCGCCGCGGAAAACAGCCTCTGCAACGAAATCAGTGTCAGCGGCGGCATTCGCCGAGGTGAACTCACCTTCACCGTAGCCTACGACGCCGCAATATGGAGCGAAGCCGCCATGGCGGACTTCTGTGATGCGTATGAAACAGCCTTGAGCGACATTGTCTTGCATTGCCGGAACCACCATGGAGACAATAGATTTGACCTGGATCAAAGTGACGCGGAAGTCTTGGACGCACTGCTGGGACAGCTGACAGTTGACAGTTGACAGTGGCGGCATGCCATTGACAATTGGCTCGGAAGAGCGCTCTGTTCCCTAAGCATAAGCCAACAATGAACGGAGAATTTGTATGAGCTTTAACAAAATCGACAGCCACGTGCAGGCCATATATAACCTAACGCCTTTGCAGCAGGGCATGTTGTATCAGAAAATTTATGATGAGAGCGCACCCGTCAACATCCTGCAATACACCTTGCGCATTGGCGGAGCCTTAGACGAAAACCGCGCGCGTGACGCGTTGCGGCTTGTTACAGCCAAACATGACGCCCTGCGCACACTGATCCTGCACCGCAAAGTAGAAAAGCCACGACAGGTCGTGCTGAGAGAGCGGGACCCTGAACTGAGCGCCATTGATTTGCGCCGGGAACCTGACGCCGAAGCCAGCCTACAGCACCTATTGGAGGACGACTTGGCCCGGGGCTTCGATTTAGAACGGGATCCCCTGCTGCGCCTGGCTCTCGTGCGTATCAACGACAAAGAATCTCTTATTATATGGAGCATGCACCACATAATTGTGGACGGCTGGTGCATCACCATACTCAGCGACGACTTCGTCTCTTTCTATCACGAACTTTCCGCGGGCCAAGCCTATGACGACCTTCATGCTATGATTCGTTTGCGCGGCCGTCGTCAAACATCTTACGAAGACTACGTGAAGTGGATCGACTCCCAACCCGACGACGCTGCCGCCTATTGGCGATCCCTGCTGGAAGGGTACGATGAACCGGCTCTCGTCATGCCCACAAGAAGGGGTACAACCGGCTCAGGCCTCGCGCGGGTCCTTGTGCCTGCTGAACTTGAAACCCGAATCAAGACCCTCGCCTCTGGCCTCAACATTACCGTCAACGCAATTCTGGAAACGGCGTGGGGCATCGCACTGCAACGAAGCTCTTACACCTATGATGCCGTATTCGGCAAAGCCGTGTCCGGCCGCGACGCAGGAATTGCGGGATTAGATGGAGTCGTCGGGCTCTTCGTCAACACCATACCGGTCAGAGTTACCACAGATGAGACTGATACAGTCGAAGATCTCCTGCGCAAAACTCATGAACAGGCCCTGGCCAGCGCCCGCCAAAGTCCCCGCTCCCTTGCCGAAATCCAGCAGCAAAGCTCCTTAGGCAGCGCGTTGGTACAGGTTCTGTTCGTCTACGAAAACCATATCCAACTCGATACGGAAAAGCTCACCTTGCTGGGCATGGACGTCACAGAACACACTGTCTACGAACATACCGGCTACCCCTTGGCACTTAAAGTCTGGCATGACAACAACATGAATCTGGACGTCGCGTACAGCGAGGTGTACGGCGCGCAAGAGATGGAACGCTTAGCCGCGCGGCTTATTGATCTCTTGGATCAGATGACGCGCACCCCGTCTAGGCATGTCAAGGCCCTCGACTTTATCACCGACTCTGAACGCGCCCTGATCCTGGGAGCCTTCAACAACACAGCCGCCCCTTGGCCGGAAGATAAGGTTTATTCCCAACTCTTTGAGGAACAAGTGAAGGCGCACCCGGACAAAACAGCTGTTTGCTTTCACAATGATGTCATCACTTATGCCGAATTAAGCCGCCGGGTAAACAGTGTCGCAAACAAACTACGTCCCCTTGGTCTCGGCGCGGATGATATTGTCGCGATTATCTCGCGGCGTGATCCATCTCTGCTTGCCGGTATTCTTGGTGTTTTGAAAGCAGGCGGCGCCTTCCTGCCTATTGAACGAGATCTGCCGGAAGCACGTATCCGTTTCATGCTAGAAGACAGCAAGGCCAAAGCGCTCCTGACAACAGATCCCGCCCTCTCTTGGCCAGATCTCCCCATCATCAACATAGATCCCCAACTTACCGATTCTGAAGCCATCTGTCAGCTGCCAGACAGCTCTTCCCCTGTCAATTGTCCCACCAACCTCGCCTACTGTATTTACACCTCGGGAACAACCGGGCTGCCCAAAGGCGTCCTGATCGAGCAACGGAACCTTGTCTGCCTCTGTACTTCGCCCGCCATCTTTTCCCCCGTGGCAAAAGCAACTCTTCAGACCACGATCCTGTCAGTCTCCCCATACTGCTTCGACGCTTTTGTGATTGAGGCACTGCTTCCTCTAGCGCACGGCTGGACAGTCGCCCTCGCAGACGAAGACGAACGCTGGGAACAATCCACCTTCTTACAATTTGTTGAGAAATATCCAGGAGCCTTTCTTATGTTAACACCATCCCACCTCCGAATGCATATGACAACAGCGGAAAATTCCACTTGTCTGTCTCATCTTTCCCTGCTGGCTTTCGTCGGAGAACCCGTCCCCCCCAATCAATACAAGGATATGCGTCGTTGCACAGACGCCCCAATATATAATATGTATGGCCCGACAGAATCTACGGTGTGGGCGAGTGGCGGTGAACTCGGCGCCGACATTGACATCGGCCCCCCGGCGCCAAACAGACAGATATACATCCTCAACGGCACAACCCTCTGCGGCATCGGTACGCCTGGGGAACTATGTGTCGCCGGCCCGGGGTTAGGACGCGGGTACTTAAATCGACCGGCTCTGACAGCGACATATTTCGTCACCAACCCCTTCGGGCCAGGCAAACTTTACCGAACGGGAGATCTTGCCCGTTGGACATCTGATGGCCGGATAGAATATATGGGCCGGATAGACCAACAGGTCAAGATCCGAGGCAACCGTGTGGAACTGAGCGAGATAGAAAACGCTTTGCGGCAGCAGCCTGGCATATCAGATGCCACGGTTATCCTTGCTGGCAGCAGCGAGGACGGCAACGCAGAACTTTGGGGATATGTCGTCACAAACAACACAAGCGGCACAAGCAACAAAGACAGCACAACAAGCACAAACGCCTTTCACGATGCCGGCAACATTGACGATGCTGATGATGCTGACGATGTGACCGGCGCAAGCGGAAATTGCCGCACGGAGAATACGGTCAATCTTCTCCAGATTAAAACTGCCCTCGCCCAGAGGCTCCCAGATTACATGATCCCTTCTCGGTTGAAAATTATTGATCGAATCCCGCTGAACGCCAACGGCAAAACAGACAAAAAAGCACTGCCTGTCATCGCGGCGATGGATACAGACGATACCCTCGCCGCCCCAAAGGACGAAGAGGAAATTATGGTGACCCAGGCTTTTCAGAAAGCCCTTGATCTGGCCAAACCCATCGGCATCAGCGAGAATTTCTTCGATTTGGGAGGCCACTCCTTGCGGGCGGCACGAGCGATCTATATCCTGGAAGCCCTTTCGGGCATCCGGCTTTCCCTCAAAGTCTGGTTTGCGTCTCCTACCGTGGAAGGCATCGCCGCTGCGCTGCGCGATGCCAAAAACACAGCGCAGACGGAGCAAAATGCCGGATTTCCTGCCGGCACACTGCCTTTCGCGACGCCAAAAAAGAGCTACCCCATGTCACCAACACAACGGCGCTTGTTTGCCGTTTGTCAGCTTGACGATATCGGCATCGCTTACAACATTCCGGCTGCGCTGTCGTTTAGCGGAACAATTGACACCCAACGCCTCCAGACAGCGCTCAACACGCTTTCACAAAGGCATGACGCCCTTCGGACAAGTTTTCGCCTCATCCAACCCAAACACACCGACAATCATACCGGCGGGTATCTCGAAAACAATACAAGGGACTATTCAGAAGAACCCGCACAGGTTATCGCAACAGCTGACGAAGTCGTTGTCAAACTGGAAACCCGGACGCTGCAGACACAGGACACGCCCCAGAAGCTGTTGGAGGCTTTCGTCCGGCCCTTTGACCTCAGCCAAGCGCCTCTTATGCGCGTGAAAGCGGTAACCGGCCAGGAACGCAGCCTGCTTCTCATCGATATTCACCACATCATCGCTGACGGCGCGACAGTCGCCCTGCTGTTTGACGAACTCGCCGCCTTATACAACGGTAAGACGCTTCCCGAGCCGGGACATCAATACAAAGACTGGAGCGAATGGGCGCGCCTACAGGATTTTTCCGGACAACAAGCTTATTGGGAAACAACCTTCGCCGCAGAAGCACCCATTCTTAACATTCCGACCGACTTCCCGAGGCCAAAACAGCAGGGATTTACAGGTGGTCACGCCTTCCTCCACATCCCTAAAGATATGCGGCGCGCGGTCGAAACTCTCGCCCTTGCCCATGGCGCAACACCCTTCATGGTTCTGCTGACGGCACTGATGGCCCTCCTCAGCAAATACACCGGAGAAGAAGACATCACAATCGGCAGCCCCGTTTCCGGACGCACACACCCGGATTGCGAACGCATAGCCGGCATGTTCGTCAACACAATCGCCCTGCGAGGATACCCGCAACAGTACAAACCCTTCGCTCGGCTCCTTGACGAAGTCAAACAAACATGCTTACAGGCTTTTGAGAACCAAGATTTCCCTTTCGAATCCCTTGTGGACATTGTCCCGTGGGTGCAGCGGGATTTTTCGCGCAACCCTCTGTTTGACGTCATGTTTGCGCTGCAAAATAACGAGCCTCCTCACGCGGCTTTTAACGATCTCACCTATCTGGGCGCGGATAGCAACACGACTCCGGCCCGCTTTGATCTCACCATAAACGTTGAAGAAGACGGAGGCACTTATAAAACCAGCCTCCTCTACAGCGCGGCTCTGTTTCGTCCCGAAACCGCCGCACGTTTGCTGCGACACTATATCACCCTCCTGAACACGGCGATCTCCAACCCATCATGCACAATCGGCGCCTTGCCGTTGATGGACGCAACCGAATACAAACAAGTTGTTTATGAATTCAGCAACGCGCCGGATAGGGCTGATACCCTTCAGCCCAAGAACAAAAGGACAATTGATAATAAGCAATGGGCAATGGGCGTATCAGATAAAACCATCGTTTCACTGTTTGCGGATCAAGTGGCTTTACGCCACGATCATCCTGCTTTGGTTCTATCGAATCAACAGATCTCTTATGGAGAACTGGATCGGATAACTACCACCCTTGCCCAAAACCTCCTTGCTATCGGCATCAAGGCGGAAGACCTTGTTGCCGTATACAGCGGACGGGGCTTCGGATACGTGGTCGGCGCCCTCGGTGCCATGAAAGCCGGTGCTGCCTTTCTGCCGATTGACGAATCGACGCCATCGGAACGAACACGTTTCATTTTGGAAGACAGCGGGGTCAAAGCCTTACTATTGGCAGATGCCGACCTGCCTCTCACGACGGATCTGCCCACATTCGATCTCCCCGCTACGAGTCCAGAACTTCGGGCTCTGGACTTCGAATACCAGCCTAACCCTTATCCTTTGCCTGATCTCCGCCCTGACAATCTGGCTTTTTGCATTCATACTTCCGGAACAACCGGCGTACCAAAGGGCATTCTATTAGAACATCGCGGACTTGCCAACCTGACTGACTTTTTCAGAACCACATTGAAGATAACCCCGGCAGACACCATACTTCAGTTTGCCAGCTGCGCCTTTGACGCTTCGATATGGGAAATCACCATGGCGCTCACTCTTGGCGCAACACTTCGCCTTCTGCCCCGGGGCGCGGCACAAGATCCGGACGCGCTGCGCGAAAACCTTAGTCACTGTACTGTCGCTCTGTTGCCGCCTCAGCTTGTCCCGGCCATAAAACCACAAGGCTTGCGCGTTCTTCAAACAGCCGGCAGCGCAGCCTCCCCGGAAACCGTCCACCTGGCCGAAGCAGCCAACGGGCAATATATTAACGCTTACGGGCCTACAGAAGCTTCAATATGCGCGACAGCCTGGTTCCACACTCCGGGAGACGACATCCCGGTAAACGTGCCCATCGGCAAACCGATATCAGGAGTCCAGGTTTACATTTTGGCAATGGACAAGGCTGATATCCTTCAGCCTGTGGACCAATGGACAATGGACAATGATAAACGAGACACGACGTCTTCCCTTTGTGGCATTGGCGTTCCCGGTGAGCTCTGTATCGGCGGCGCCGGTGTTGGCCGGGGATATCTGAACAGACCTGAGCTTACCGCTGAGAAGTTTATCAAGAACCCCTTTACCCCGTCCGAAGCAGATCTTACCTTTGAAGGTGATCCTGCCCATTGTCAAGTGCTCTACCGCACCGGCGACATCGCCCGCTGGCTGCCGGACGGAAACATCGAATACTTGGGGCGGCTAGATGATCAGGTAAAACTCCGCGGGTTCCGTGTGGAGCTGGGTGAAGTTGAAGCCGCTCTGCGGCGGCAACCCGGCGTACAGGACGCTGCCGTGGTGCACTCAGACACCGACGACGCTCAAACCTTGAGCGGATATGTGGCGGCGGCAGAGGATTTTGACGTCGCTGTTCTGCGGGAAAGCTTGCTTCGGGAACTGCCGGAATATATGGTTCCCGACCAATTGATGCGACTGACTTCTTTGCCAACAAACACAAGTGGTAAAGTTAACAAGAAAGCTCTGCCTGTCATCGAAGCGTCGCCCCATACGGGCCATGGCGAAGCCCCCCATGGTGAGAAGGAAATACGAACCGCCCGTATTTTCGAGGATATCCTGGGTGTTGAGCATGTGGGCGCGGACGGCGATTTTTTCCGGTTGGGCGGCGATTCAATTAAGGCAATCCGCATGATCTCCCGCTTCCGCGAAGCCGGGTATGAGATCACGGTTCGGGAGATTATGACCCTTCGCAGCGTGAGACATATCGCCCTCTCATTGCAGCTATCGACACCAAAGGATCCGTCTCTCGGTGTCGGCGGACTCGAATACAATCAAGAATCCTTGTCAGGTGAAGTCCTGTTAGCGCCCATTCAGCGCACTTTCTTTGCCCAAGATTACCTGCGGCCGCAGCATTTCAATCAGGCGATTTTCCTATACGCCCGGGAGGATCTGGACGAAAGGGCGCTGCGCGGCGCCCTTTCCGCCATCACTTTGCACCATGACATGCTGCGCGCGATCTATCCCGACGGCGCTCAAATCATCTTACCGCCAGAGAGGAGCCCTCTGTTCGCCCTTGCTGTCCATGACCTGCGGGGAAGCCCGGTTTCGCCTGATCATATCGAAAACACCAATACCGAACAGCAGGCCAATATCGACCTGACCAAAGGGCCTTTGCTGCGCGCGGTGCTGTATCGCACAGACGACGGCAGCCATCTGCTGCTTTGCGCGCACCACCTTGTGGTAGACGGCGTCTCTTGGCGTATCCTCACAGAAGATCTGTTTTCCGCCTACAGACAGGCCCAAACGGCCAGCCAAACGCCGCTTTTGCCCGTGAAAACCGCGTCTTTCCGGGATTGGACGACCCTGCTAGCGGAATTTGCTGACAGCGGTGCCCTTGAGGCGCAACAGGCCTATTGGGCCAAGACTCTGGAGGAAGCCATCCGCTGGGACATCCGAACGCAAGTTGCGCACCCCGCAATCACACGCGCACCCGCGTCCAGATCCGAAGCCGCCCCAAAAGCTGTTTCCTATAATCAGGCTGAAATCCGCGCCGGACATCACATCACCAATGCCCTGCTTTATGATGTTGGCACTGTCTTAGACGCGGAGATTAATGATATTCTGCTCAGCGCCCTGGCGCTGGCGGTTCGCCGCTGGTCCGGCCGGCAGAAAATCTCTGTTGAACTGGAAGGCCACGGGCGGGAGCAGCTGCATCGCCCCCTGGACATAGACCGAACCGTCGGCTGGTTCACCTGCTGTTACCCGGTCGTCCTTGAGGCACAAGACAATCCCGGCGAAACAGTCCGTACCACCAGAAACATCCTCCAGGGTGTACCTCATCGCGGCATCAGTTACGCCCTGCTTGCTGAAGGGAACGCTTTCGGCGCGGAGCGATTTCACCCGGGCCTGTCTTTCAATTATTTGGGACACGCCGACAGCGAACAGTCCCGCTACACCGGTACGGTTACCCCCTCCCCTCTGCCTCCGGGAAGGATGATTGCCGCTGAAAACCGTCTTCCCAACGCCCTTTCCATCAACGGCGCTGTTTCGAAGGGGGAGCTTGTTCTTAACGTTCAGTATGAAACCACCACTTGGGATCAGACGGATATCCTGAATTTCTGCGCGGCTTATGAACAAGCCCTCGCGGATATTGTTGAATACTGTGGGGCTTCAGACACATGGACAGGGAAAGAAAGGTTCTCCGACGAGGGGGATCTGTCGGATGAGGAATTTGAGGAAATCCAATCGTTGTTCCAATCCCCGGAAAGCTGACATTTTACTCTTTCATCCTATAGTCCATTCTGAAAGTTTTGGCCCAGACAACGAACGAAGGCAACAGAGCATCGTAATCTTTGGTAGCGCTGTAAAACTGAACAGACCAAAACGCGTCTTTCCCCTTGAATACCACAGCAAAATAAGTGAATTCAAGGTTGGTCGCCTCTTCCGTTTCGCTATAGGTAAAACAGGTCAGACCATCCCTTTTCTCCACCTTCACATCTAATGAATTCGCCTCGATAATCATATCCGCATAAGCATCCAAGGTAATACGCCCCGGATTATCGAAGTCGG
>WRHI01000017.1 GCA_009783315.1 Peptococcaceae bacterium | reverse complement strand
CCAATGAGACAGATTTGTTGTGCAGCAGGGCTCTGCCACCCGAAAGGCCTGAACACGACGGATCATTTCTCAATAAGGAAGATCGTCAGGAAGATGTACCAAAGATTACAGCGGAAGAGAACAACCTGGACACTGTTCCCCGGTTCTTGCCTGGTGAAACTACACTTTCTTCTTCTCCGGTACAACCCTCCGAAAAGGGGCAGGTCAAACCGCTGAAAGCTCAGATGAAACAGCGGAAACTTGTTCTCTTGCTGACGGCAGCGTGCTGTGTGGTATTGACGGTTGGATTGGGGGTCTTTTTCATGCTGAATGATCAAGGTCCCGCGAACGCCTTAGCGGGAGCGACGGCCCAAGCCCCGGAACCGGATCCTGAACCGGAGTTTGGATCTAAACTTGAACTTGAATCTGAACCCGAATCTGAACCCGAGACAGGGTCAGGAGAAGATCCCGCATCAAATCCGGAAACAGAATCGGGATCAAATCCGGAAACAAATACGAAGCCGAAGTCAGAGGTAAATACAAGGCCAGAAGACAATCCCACACCCGCGCTTACTGCCCCGACAATAGAAATTATATCGGCAAAACCGGACAAGAGCACAGTGTTTACAGGCGCATCCAAAACGCAGTATGACATATATAATAGACCATATCCATATATCGAATCCCCAGATCCAGTCATCTACACAATTAAGACAAATGTTCCCGCAGCGAGGCTCGAGATTCAGAACAAAGATACTTACCTTGCAACCCTTGCAACCTATTTTGTGAATAGCGACGGAACCTTTAATGCGGAACCTCCTTCTGCGAATTATATTGGGACACGTGAGATCAGTTCTGATAAGATGACTTGGAAAATTGGAAAATTCTCTTGGAATTATCCGTGCATCGTAACAGTAACCATCACAGCCTATGACTCGGACGGAAAAAAATCGGCGCCGAAGTCTTTTACTGTGTCCGTACAACAGAGATATCTCTAGAGATATCTCTAGAGATATCTCTAGAGGGAAAGCGGCTTGTTGAGGTAACCGTTGTTTACACTCCCACATGTCATCATGCCAGGAAGGAGAAAATCTATCCGAGAAGGAGGTAATCATGGAGAAGTTTGCGGAAGATCTGTCAAAAATACTGGACAGCACCGAAGAAGATAACCTATACGAGGTTCTGGAAGTCCTCAAGGACGGCGACTGCTCACGTGTTGAGAAAGTACGCAAAGACGGAAGCGTTTACGTCCGCAAATACTATCAGGAAGAGCAGTACACCATCCATGATTTGTCGCGCCTTACCCACGCCGCCTTACCGCACATGTATGGCAGCTATCAATTGGCCGGCAAAATCGCTCTTATTGAGGAATACATCGAAGGCGTCACCCTCCATGACTACGTGAAACAAAACAAAGAACTGTCTCTCAAGGAAGCGGTTACCCTGACACTGGAACTTTGCGAAGTCGTATCCTATTTGCATGGGCAGAACCCCCCCATCATACACAGAGACATCAAACCCAGCAATATCATGCGCACAAGCAGCGGCATCAAACTGATTGATTTCAATATTGCCAGATCATACAATCCCGGGAAAGAAAGGGATACCGTCTACATGGGAACGGTGGGATACGCGCCGCCGGAACAATTCGGGTTTGGGCAGACAGACATGCGCTCAGATATTTTCTCTATAGGCAAGACCTTTCTCTATATGCTCACCGGTTCCCAGCCGGAACGCCATGTTGATACAGCGACCCTGGGCACTCTGCCTGACAGTGTGCAAAGGATTATCTATCTCAGCACCAATTTCACCCCGCAATTCAGGTACAGTTCTGTGGACGATATGATCAAGGATCTGAGAAGCACCGGTGATACGGTGATCAATTGTGAGAGCGCGACGCAAGGTCCTGGCCCGAGTGCTCCAGACCCGGATATTCCCATTCAAAGCGGCCCTGAGCAGCAGAACCTAGGCTTAACAGATTCAGAGGAAACGCCGGGAGACGCTTTCTCACTTCAAAACACCAATGAGACAGATTTGCTATGCAGTCGGTCTCTGCCGCCCGAAAAAACTGGGTGCGACGGAGCCTTTCTCAGTAAAGAAGATGTTGTAGAAGATGTTGAAGAAGATGTCCCAAAGGGGTTCATAGAAAAGAACGGTGTTGAGGTCGCTCCTCCGCTCTCACCTGACGAAAACACGCTCATATCTTTTCCGGCCCAATCCTCTGATATCGGTCAGATCCGAAAGCTGATTATCCTACTGGCAGCTGCATGCTGTGTGTTACTGACAATTGGTTTGGGAACCTTTTTCATACTGGACGGCCAAGGTCCCGCGAACGCTTTAGCGGAAGCGGCATCTCAAGTCATGGAACCGGATCCTGATGCAGAATTAGAATCCGGATCCGGTCTCGAACCCGAATCCGAACCGGAGGAAGAATCGAATGATGATACGGAATCAAATCCGGAATCGATGCCAATACCAACCCCGGGGGCAGATGCGGGAACTAATACGGAACCGAAATCAGATATAAAAACGAAGCCAGATGGTAACACCACGCAACTGCCCGCTCCGGCGATTGAGATCGTATCGGCAAAACCGGACAAGAACACCTATCACTTAACTGATCCTTCCGTTTGGCTTCCTTCCAATGGAATTACCTATACGATTAAGACCAATGTTCCCGCTGACAAGCTGGAAATTCAGGAGGGATATACCGGCAACACCAACACAACCACTTATTTTGTGTACAGCGACAGAACCATCAGCAGACAACCCAGCGTCTGGTCTTGTAAGATCAGTACTGACAAGCTGTCTTGGGAATTCGGGTTATTTGCTTGGCAATATACGGGAACTGTGAAGGTGACCATTTCCGCCTATGATTCAACCGGGAAAAAATCAGCCCCGGTATCTTTTACAATATATGTACAGCAATCTGTCAATTTGAGCCTATAATCTGTACATGACACCATTCCGAAAGGAGGAAATCATGGGAAAGTTCTCGGAAATTCTGTCGGAAATACTGGGCAATACAGAAACAGATAATCAATATAGTATTCTTGAAGTTCTTAAAGAAGGCGACTACTCGCGCGTTGAAAAAGTGAGCAAAAACGGAAAGGTTTACGTCCGCAAATATTATCAGGAAGGGCAGCACACCATAGGTGATTTACCGCGCCTAAGCCACGCCTTTTTGCCACAAATGTTTGACAGCTACAGACTGGCGGACCAAATTGTTATCATCGAGGAATACATTGAAGGCTTGACTCTTTATGACCACGTGAAACAGAACAAAGTGTTATCTCTTCAAGAAGCGGTTTCCCTGACATTGGACCTTTGCGAAGTTGTCTCCTATTTGCATACACAGAATCCTCCCATCATACATAGAGACATCAAACCAAATAATATCATTTACGCAAACAACAGCATCAAACTGATTGATTTCAATATTGCCAGAACATATAGCCCCGGGAAAGAAAGCGACACCGTCTACATGGGAACGGTGGGATACGCGCCGCCGGAACAATTCGGGTTTGGGCAAACAGATATGCGATCAGACATCTTTTCAATAGGTAAGACCTTTCTCTATATGATCACCGGTTCCCAACCGCAACGTCATATTGACACAACAACCCTAGGCGTTTTTCCTGAAATTGTGCAAAGGATTATCTATCTTAGCACCAATTTCACGCCGCAATTCAGGTACAATTCTGTGGATGATATGATCAAGGACTTGAGAAGCGCAGAGGATGCCGCGATCAGATACGATAACGCGGTTCAAGCCTTTGTCCCAAGTTCTATTGATTTGAATTTTCCTAGCCAGAGCGACCCCGATCAACAGACCCCAACCCAAAAAGATGTAACGTCTGAGCCAGAATTCGCGACAGAAATGAAGATGAGCACACAGTCCGATACTGTGAACGCGCGGCTAGGCGCTTGGTCGCTGCAGATTACCAATGAGACAAATATATTAACCAGTGGACCTCTGCCTGCGGAAAGCCCTATGCATGACGAATCCTATCCCGATCAGGAAGATATCCCGGAATATATCCCGGAAAATATCCCGGAAAATATCCCCGAAGACAGCCATGAGAAACCGCCGAAAACACGAAAGAAATCACGGATGAAAACACAGAGGCTGATTCTCTTGTTGGCCGTTGCGTGCTGTGTATTATTGACAATTGGTTTGGGGGTCTTTTTCATATTGAATGGTCAAAGTTCCGCGAACGCTTTGGCGGAAGCGGATGCTCAATCCTTTGAGCCGGATCCTGATGCAGAATGGCAACCCGGACTTGAATCCGAACCCGCAGCAGGATCAGAGGAAGATTCGGATGCAAATTCGGAGGCAGCACCGGAATTTACCCTAGAGCTTGAGGAGAAACCTGAGCAGAATATCAAGCCGGAGCAAGTCAATAACTCCGCGCCAGAACAGATCCAGCAACAATCTCAATCCTCTGCCCCGGCAATAGAGATTGTTTCAACGCCGGCGCCAAACGTTGACTATCAGTATAGCAGCTCCACCAATCAATACCGCGCTGTGGTTACATACACAGTCATAACCAACGTAAGCGCGGACAAGCTGGAAGTTCAAAATGTCGGTATCATAAAAAGTGATGGCTCCAAGAACTCAACTTTCAGTTCTTATAGCGTTAGCTCCGATAAAAAAACTTGGACCTTTGACGGATTTTACTATATTGAGGGAAAGGGTTCGAGTACGGAAACAATATCCGTCAGAGTCTACGACGCCAAGGGAAACGTGTCCGCATGGAAATCGATTTCGGTCAACCTCTCCAGATGATTAACCGATAACGAGGTGTCAGCTAGTGAGATATTTCAATCATCCCAGATAACAGGCTCATCATACTCATACAAGATATCATCCGTTTCTTCTAAAGATTTGCTGTTTTTGAGGCAAAAAATTATAATAGCGTCGCGGCGGTTCTTACAATACAATTCATTCACGCCGGACAATTTAAGCACCCTCTGCGCCTCAGACAACGTCGCCCCCAAAGCGAAGACTAGCTGCAACACTTTGTTCCTTGACGCCTGCCTTTGCCCGGAAAAAATCAGATAAGCAAACGTGGTGTTCAAGCTTGATTTTTTAATAACATCACTCTTTTTCAGCCCCTTCTCTTTCAACAGAATAGCCAGATACTCCGAGAGGCTATTGCTAATAAATTCTTTATCAAGGGCCTCGTCAATAGATCTCGCAAGCATCAATTCACTGAGCAAATCCTCGGTAAGATCGTTTTTCAATGGCTCACCTCTTTTTGTTGACAAAAAAACTCCTTATCCTACAACAACGTATAAACTCGCCTTGAACAATTTGGGAATTCCGACACTATTTACTTTAATACACATAAGAAAAAAGCGCAAGACCACACCACTTTGGATCACATATTACGACAATATCTCTCTCATTTCGACAAAGCGCAGCCGGCTTCCCCTTTTCATCCCCTGTCCGTCCCCTGTCCCCTGTCTATCCCCTGTCCCCTGTCTATCCCCTGTCCGTCCTCAGTCCGTCCTCAGTCCGTCCCCTGCCCATATCCCTGTCACCCGTCCCACACCCCCCATATCTCTGCCGAACAGCGCGGGCACTTCCCATCAGCAACTCTCACACGAACGGAATCGCCACGTTCAACAACCACAGTTTGACAGGAAGGACATAGAGTATTCATTCCCGACCCGCTCATGGCATCGTACCGCAAATTCCCCAAATAAACATAAGGCACATATTCCCGGCCAATCGCGGCCAGCGAACGCAAAGACTGCTCCGGCGTTGGCGGATAATCGGCCTGATAGGCCGGAAAATACCGGTTCAGATGCCAAGCCAGGGGTACCTGCAAGCCCTTCAGAAACACAGCCAGCTCTCGGATCTCCTTAGCGCTGTCATTAAGACCCGGAATCACAAGAGTACTAACCTCAAAATGAACGCCGCTTTGCGCCAGCAGCTCCACAGATTTCAGCACCCAAGACAAGCTGCCGCCGGTATAAGTCCGATAAAAACTCTCGGTAAAAGCCTTGACATCAATATTAACCGCGTCAATAACCTCCAACAGCTGACGCCAATACCGCGGCATAATCACACCATTGGTCACCAATACCGTCTTCCCACCGGCTTCTTTCACCAGCGCGGCGGTCTCCAACACCATCTCAAACCAGACCAGCGGCTCCGAATATGTAAAACAAATCCCCAAAGAATTATCCGATCGGGCCATCCCGGCAAGGTCAGCCGGCGAAAAATCCCGCCCCCTAACTTCATGCTGTGAAATCTCAAAATTCTGACAGAAAGTGCAGCATAAATTGCAGCCGTTGCCACCCACAGACAGAATAGACGACCCCGGATAAAAATGAAACAACGGCTTCTTCTCAATAGGATCCACATGCATCGCCGCCACCTGACCATAAGTCAGCGAAGACATCTGCCCGCCCAGACACCCCCGCGCCCGGCAGCGACCCAAACCGCCCTCCTCCACAACACAATGCTGAGGACATAGAGGGCACACGGCAGAAATCCGACATTCAGCCAAAAGACCCACCCCCTTCTCCCTTCTCCTTCTCCCTTCTCCTTCTCCCTTCTCCATTGTCCATTGTCCATTGTCCATTGGTCCACAGGCTGAAGGATATCAGCCTTGTCCATTGTCCATTGCTTCTCCCCTACTCAAAATACCGGTCCACCTGAAACCGCCAAATCTCCACATCCTCTTCATCAGGCAAAATGCCAGCCTTCTGCCGGGCGATCGCCAGCTGCTCCGCAACCGTATCCACCCCGGCAAGCCGCGGCAGCAATAGACCGGTCCGCCCCCGGCTGCCCACAACCACGCCATAAAGATAAGGATCCAGCTCCGCAACCTCCGCAACCTCCAAATCCCCCAGAACATCTACCGACACCGTAATCAGCGGCAGCTCATCCGCTTCCACAGGCCGAAAACGAGAATCCTGCACAGCGGCGGCAACGGCGTTATGGCGGATTTCATCCGCCAAAGACGGACGCACAGGTTTAATCGTCCCAATACAGCCGCGCAGATCCCCTTCCTTATACAGCGTCACAAAACAAGATCTCTCGGTCTTCAACAGAGGATCTCCGGGAATCTCCGTCTCATCTCCCCGGCTCCCCTCAACATACCGGCACAAACAAGCGCGGGCATAACCGGCCACCGGTGAAGACCGATAAAGCTCCGCCGTCAAATACCCGATCCCAAAAGGACCCTCATAAGACAAAACCCGGCAGGCCCCCTTCCGCGCCCCCAAAGCCAGCAGCAAAGAAGCATACCCGCACTGACCGGCCTCCTCGACCAGGATTTCAGGCAAACTCCCCAAAATATCCGGCTCCGTCTGCAGCCCCCGGACAATCAGCTCATCAAACCGAGGACCGGACGGATGGAACCCATAGGGGCCCTCCTCCTTAAGCCGATGCGACAAATCCCCGCTGGCCAGAATCCCGCAACGCTGCGGCAAAGCCTCCAACATCGCCGCGATCCTCTCCCCCCAGAGCCGCGGCGTCACATCAGCCCAAACCTGCGGTGCCGCCACAACCACAAGACGCCCACGCCAGCCGGCCCGTTCCAAAAAATAAAGCGGTACCATAACGCCATGATCAAGACGAGCCCGCACCCCACGGCCCCCAAGCTCCCGCAGAGCCCCAATAATCTCCGGAACCGTCTCCCAAGAAAACCGAACATCACCGGCGCCGAAAGCGCTAAAATCCCCTTCCAGCCTGCCGTCAATACTCTCAAGAAAAGAAAGGCTCTCACCATCGCTGGGCGCGTGAGGCGAGACAACCAAAAGAATTTCCGCCCCACTGTCGCAGACCGCTTTCGCCAGAGTATCCATCCCCGCCAAAGTCGCCCGACACTTCTCCTCTTCCCCGCGCCCCACTTGCGGAACAGCAATAGGCGGATGAGGCGCGAAACCGACATAAACCAGACTCATGAGAACCCCCCCTTTATCAATGGACAATGGACAATGGAAAGTGTTGTTCCGTATCCATATGGACCGTCTTGCTCTTTCCATGCCCAATACCCTACATACTATGTTTTCCACATTATATCATGAACTCAATTCACGATGCATTTTCTCCAGAAACTCACGGCTCTCTCGCCCCAAGTATTCTTCTCTTGATAAAGCTGCGGTATAGTAGTTGGTTCTTGTCGCGCGGTCACAGAGAACGAACCCCTTCTGACAGAGCCGCGCCAGCACGCTCATTACGGTGGAAAGAGCCCAGGTGCGTCCGGTGAGATGATCCATGATATAATTGGAGGTCAAGGGACGCTCTTCCGCCCAGATGATCGCCATGATTTCCTGCTCGGTCTCGCCCAGCTTCGGGTTCTGATTCTTTGGCATTTCAGCGCCTCCTTATCGAAGAATTCTTAACGGTTGGATTCAGTTGGCTTTCCATTGCGCGGTAAAAGTCGTGGGCCCGATGGGATAGACAACAACACCCGGGTTGAACCTATTCCCGGTGCCTTCACCGACCCAACCGTCAAAGGTATATCCCGTTCTGGTAATCGCTCCAATCCTGATCTCACTTAACCAAATGCGCCGCCATCTCAAAAACACACAATACACAATGCCCTAGACATTGTGTATTGTGTGTTGTATATCAACCACGGTCTCAGTCTTCTGTCTCCTCATTGTCCATTGTCCATTGTCAATTGTCCATTGTCAAATGTCCATTGTCCATTGTCCATTGTCAAATGTCCATTATCTAAACAGTCTTTCCTGAGTCATCGGCCCAACAATGCCGTCCGCCGTCAAACCTTGCCCCCTCTGGAACGTCCTCACAACAGACTCAGTCCCCGGTCCAAACACGCCGTCAGGTATAACACTGGTGAAACCTCTCGTATACAGCGCCGCTTGGATCAAATAAGTCATATTACCCCTGGCCCCTGGCCGTACATTAACTGTGGCGGCTCTGGTCAGCGGCCCAAACACGCCGTCAACCACAAGGTTCCGGCCAAACTGACGATTAAGCTCCGTCTGCAATCCCATCACCATGGCGGTCTTGGTTGCCCGCCCGAAAATCCCATCCACATCCAGGTTGAACCCGTACCTCTGATTAAGGGTCGTCTGAATATCTCTGATCACCGGATCTCCCGCGCCGGTTCCGGGCTGGGATGGCTCTTGAGGCACAGTCCCCTTAACCGCAAGATAGACTTCATACAGCCTCGCCCATGTACCCGGACCAACAACCCCATCAGGGTTCAGGCCAAACCGATTCTGGAAGGCTATCACAGCGTTTCTTGTCCCCGAACCAAAATTGCCGTCTTGAGAAACAGCCGGCAGATCCACATAGAACCGGGCAATATAGTTGAGCATAAATTGCAGCATAGCAACAAGCCCCCCCATAGACCCCAGGTTAATCACAGTGTTCGGCGGCGTCGTGCTTGTCACGACACGATCCCCCTCACTGGTCAGTTCGGCCAGATCTGTCACCGCTACATAATACCAGGAAATTGAATTCCATGTCGCCCTGTCAATGATACCGGTTTGAGGCAAATTGAAAATACCCTGAAAAGCCCTCACGGCGTTAACCGTGTCCGTGCCATAGATTCCGTTCGCATACGCAATATTGGGTATCAGCGGAAAATCCTGCCTGATCCGGTTAAGATACTGCTGCATCAACGACACATCCGGCCCCTGTTTGCCTTGAGATAAGGACACCCCCGGGAAGGATGCGGTAATCGACACAATTGGCGCGGTAAAAATAGACAGATCATTGGGATAGTAATACCGCAGAATTTGCAGCGGCGTATATCCCCTTTCGGCCAAAGTGACCGTTCCCCATTGCTTCATCCCCGGACAGTTAGCAATCCTGCCATCGCAGAACTCGGTAAAAAACGGCTCATTATGAGCAGGCCGGCGCAAATATTCTCCCATCACCCGGTCAACAATAACCGCAATACTCGTGAAAATATCACGACCCTCCACAAAAGCCATATCGTTGGCGGTGGAATTGGTAATATCGAAAGGATAATCTCTGATACGATACCACTCGGTGTAAACCCGGTTGAGCGCAAAATTTATAATGGCGCGGATATTGGCTTCCAGAGAAGCTTCCGGCCAGGTAGGATAAATCTCACTGGACGCCACATTTTTCACATACAGCGAAAACGGTACCCTGACGTTGCGGGCGCTCACGTTATAACGGCCTAAATGCACCGTAATAAAATCGGGAATCAGAACCTTCTGCATCACCCTGCCGGCCATACGCTCCGAAGGCCCCACCTGTTGGTGGGGTTCGTTGACCACCAGATGATGAGGCGCGATATTTACCACATGCTCCGGGTTCTCGCCCTTCACAAGGGGATGCAGGTCCACCTCCTCCAAGGCGTCCGTCCCGTCAAAAATCTGCACACCATTAATGTTTTCCTTAACAAACCCCTTAGCCTCAACTTCTACACGATATGTAGAATAAGGCGCTCTTGTGTAATTTGGATCCAGCGCGTACTCTTTCTCCGGCGCAGGCAGCTTAACTCTTCCGGTTTTTCCTGCGGTGTTAGTAACAAGTGAATACAACACGCGCCCATGCGCGTCCTTAATAACCACTTTAGCACCCTTAATCGGAACGGTGCCATTCGCTAACCCGCCCGTAACCGTCAAAAACCCCAGTCCCATTCAAACACCCCCCATGTGCGTTCTTATGTATACTATGTTGGAACCCATGGTCGGTGACAACAAAAAAAACGTGACCGAGAGGATATTTAAGCACAATAGCATACAATAACAAGATGCAATTGCGATATTGAATGATATGTGTTAGTATTTGGGAAAACACAGAAATATACAGGTTACTACTGGGGGTTCGTTATGCGGAAAGTTGCGATAATCAGCGCTGTTTTGGATGATGCGCCAAGATGCCAAAGAGCTTTCAACGATGCTGTTGCCGAATACAGGCATTTGATCAAGGGCCGCATGGGCATTCCCATGCCTGAAAAAGATCTGTCTCTCATCTCACTTGTTGCCTTGGGAGACATAGACGACATCGATCGTTTGACAAACAGACTCGGCCGGATTGAAGGCGTTTCCGTAAAAACAGCCATGTCCAAAAAAGACTTCTGATTCTGTCCGCCGGGAACACAATCTCTGTCCGCCGGGAACACAATCGCAAAGACAAAACCACAAGGCTCCTCGCCACATGACATGCGTACAGCAAGAAATTTTTGGGCGAGGAGTTAAATTTGGCGCTTTGAAGGGTCTTCCCCCCTCTCTCTTGCGGTCGCCCAATAACGGCGCCGGGAAGCGAGCATATCCACAAAAGCCTCTAAACGCGTGTCAAACCCGGCTTCCCCGGTCATCTCATCCACAACCAAGGTCATAATGGGAACGCCGTAGCGCTCCTCTATAGCGCCAAAAGCGCTTTGGGCCGCAATTTCCGGCATACAAGTCAACGGATAAAGATGGATAATGCCGTCGAACCCTCTGCGCGAGCTCAAGACAGAATTGCCCACCGTTTGAACACCGTGCCCGCCGATATCATCAACCCCCCAGAACTCCCTCGCCAATTCCTGCGCCAACTCCCGTTTCTGAAACGGCATCAGCTTACGCAAAAGATGTTCACGCACCCAGGCAGCAGCTCCCATATACGTCGTAATGTCAACCCCCAGCCTGCCCAACTTACGCTCAATATTCAAATTCGCATAAGCATCGCTGGTCACAAAAATCTCTCCCACAATAGCGACACGCAGAAGATCCGCCGCGTCTTTCGCGTCTTTTTCCGGCAACCCTTGAACATCGCGGCGCGCCTGCCGGGTCAGCCCTTTCACAGCGGCGTAACCACGCGCCCGCCCCACCGCGTCCGTGTAATGCTGCAAAATAACATCAACAGCGGAACCATCACATGCCCGGCAGCGTTTACGGCGGGCGCACTCGTAAAGAGCCTCAACAGCAAAAAGAACATCCACCGTCAGAATCAGACTCTTCAGAACCTGCCGTAGATTCACACCCCATGCCCGCCGGGCGGCCTCATAATTTTCCCGCGTCCACAGCTTGCTCAAATTAAGATTAACATAATCGAAGGAATAACCCATGTCCCGCAACGCGGCCTGCAAAACGTCGTTATAGTATTCTTGGCGGCAAGGCCCCCGGCTCCCCCCAAATACGATGGTCTGTGCCCCATGGTCCAAACCGTAAAGCAAATTGCCCAGAATAAGTTTGTAAGGGAAACACATGAACTCCGGCGCCTGAACCAAAGATTTCTCCAGCGTCCGCGGATTGTTTACAGGCGGCACAACACAAGAAAGCCCCAAACTTTCCAACAAAACCTTAACAGGGATATAGCTGACGCCCATATGAGGGAAGGTTACCTTCTCATGTTTCATAATGCATCCTCCATCTGGGTAACAGCCGCAGCCGGAAGGCCGCAGCCAAACCATTTCCGGTTATCCTACAAAAACTGTACCGGTTAACCCTGCCGGAACCGCTCACAGCAAATCGAAAAACGCCTCTAACCTCGTATCAAATCCCGATTCACCCGTATGTTCGTCCAAACAAAGCCGCATACACGGTTTCTCTTTACCGTAGCTTTCTTGACGCTCCAGCAATTCCAGCACAACGGAATCAATGCCACAAGCAAAGGACGTCACATAGATGAGCCCCTTAACATCCTCGTGATTAAGCAGAGTCAGAGCCGTCCCTAGGAGATCCACGCCAACGCCCCAGAACGCGCGGTTTTGAAAAGGATAACAACAATGCCTTTTCAGGTCATACGGGACATCATCCCCTGTGATAACGCGATAACCGCGCCCGGCTATTTTTGCCTGCAAATTCATTGTGACAAAAGCGTCCTGAGTCAGGTACCCATGCCCAATAACGCCAACAGCGGGTTCGGTCAGGCCGGTCAGGCCGCTTAAGTTTGCTTGATCCCAATCGATGGCTCCCGGACCGCCCTCGTAACCACCGCAACCGCCAGAACCCTCCCCGGCACACTCTGACATAATCCGATAATACCAAGGCGCCTGGGGACGCGTTAAGGCCTCAACAAAAGCGGCGCGAACCCTGCCGGCAGACGCCCCTCCGGCCCAGCGTTCACCTGTGGCATGTTCCATGAAGCGTCCCATCTCATCCAAAGTGGACAGCGTATATACCAACCCCTTGTTCAAATCAACAGTCATATCCCAAACCGTCACTTCCGGCACATTAAGCCGCAAAATATCAGGCAGGGCACAAAACTTCGGACAAGCCGCTTCCAGCGGCGCGGGATACACGAAACGCGGCACAAAAACAGCGTCCGCCCGGCTGCCCAAACTCAGAACATGCCCATGCAGCACTTTCAGCGGCAGACAAGCATCTCCGGTACATAGCTTCACCCCCGCATCAAATATGGCTTTATTGGTCGGTGGGGAAAAAACCACATCCACCCCCAACCTCTGAAAGAAATCCTCCCACAAGCCGGGATACTCATGCCGCCGCAGCGGGCTCGGCAGTCCAACCATCAGCTTCATACTCAATCTTTCTCCGCCCTCTGGGCCCCCAGCTTCAACCCTTCTCCTCTTGAGCCCTGATCACGCTCCGTCCGCGCAAACAAGGAAGGCTCTTGCCCCTTGGCCAAAACAGCCGACCATTTGCCGCAGCGGTCGCCCCAGCAGGAAACCAACCCGCCGTCGGCACGCAGCTCGATAACCTCGCAAGCGTTAACACAGTCATCGCATTCGACGCTGCGCGCATCGTAGTCGCGGTGAAGCCGGTCAAATCCCACAAAGGAAGTCGCCTGTCCCCCGGCTTTACGCTCCATAACCTCATACGCCAGCAAAGCCGACCCCAACGCCCCCATAACATCATAATGGCGCGGCACGACAACATCACAGCCCAACTGGCGCTTAAACTCCTCCACAATACCGGCGTTGGCGGCGACGCCTCCCTGAAAAACCACCGCCGGCTCAATTTTCTTGCCCTTGGCCAAATTGTTGATATAGTTGCGCACAATCGCTTCACAGAGACCGCGCACAATATCGGGCAGCGTATGCCCCATCTGCTGCTTATGCACCATATCCGACTCCGCGAAAACAGCGCAGCGGCCGGCGATGCGCACCGGCTGCCGGGAAAGCAACGCGTATTGACCGAATTTCTCAATAGGAACATTAAGGCGGGCCGCCTGCCGGTCCAAAAAAGACCCCGTACCGGCAGCACAGACCGTATTCATCGCAAAATCCACAACCGTGCCCTGCCGCAAAAAAATAATCTTCGAATCCTGACCGCCGATCTCCAAAATCGTGCCCACGGACGGTTCCGTCGTCAAAGCGGCGGCGGCGTGGGCCGTAATCTCATTCTTGACCACATCGGCCCCCAGCAGACAACCGGCCAGCAGACGCCCGCTGCCTGTGGCGCCCATACCGGCCACCCGGGCAGAAGGCCCAATGGTCTTCTGAATAGCCCGGACGCCATCAATGAGAGCAGCCAAAGGCCGGCCGCCCGTACGCAAATAAACCTTAGCGCAAAGCTGCTTCTGATCATCCAGAGCCACAACATTTGTACTAACCGACCCCACATCCGCGCCCAGAAAAAAATCCGCCACGTTATGTAATCACTTCACTTTCGCTGCACGCATCACCACTGCCGCGCGCATCAATTCGTGGGACACACCCCCCATGATTATTACCATTTGAAATGCAGTTTTATTCATGCAAAAGAAACAGCTCTTTTTCCTGTTTCAAACTTCTCGTGCCATGGGCAATAATCCAGCGCGTCGCTTTCGTGAGGCCGCCTCTTTGCCAGGCGTCAATAATAAAACGAGCCTTTTCCGGCGCCTCTTTGTATAAATCATTCAAATTGTTGCCAACGCTTTTCTGGACAAATTTTGCGGGATCATCTTTCAAGTTATCCAGAATCCTTACATAGGAGTCAAATTCATCAAGGGCTGTATAAAGCTTTTTGGACCAAGGCAGCCGAATACGGACGCCCTCACTGGCAAGCCGTCGCACGTGAACGTTCTCATCCTGACTCCATTCAATCAGCTGCGACATAGCCTGTTGGGGATATTGCTCAAGAAGCGGCCGCACGGCATACTCGCCGGTAAACCTTTTCGTTAATTCCTTAATAAAGCTCATAGAAACCTCAAAATCCAAAACCCCGTTCTTTTCAACATACCTGCCAATAGGCCAATACCACCACCCTTCCCGAAACATCCCGCTGTCCGTTGGCAATTCTTCCTCCAGCAAATGAAACAGCCGGACAATATTGTCAGCATAATGATTGGGCAAGCTCCTTTCTAAGGCGTCCACAACCAAATCAAATCGTTCAAACAAAGATAAGCCTTCTAACTTGCCCTGAAGGCGGCTGACAAATATTTCGCTCTCAAATTGACTATGAGCTTGGGTCAGTTTCCGGGAAATCATGTCAACATACTGATCGTCGTAATAATCCTTGTACTTCATAATCCACTTCCCTTTCCTGCTCTTTACCGAAACTCGTATTAATACAGCTATGAAATGCTTCCAGGCCAAACCCCCAGAATCCTCCTATCTCTGTTGATTGTTACTTTGTTCTCGCAGCAAGGCTAATGACTTGATAATTTTAGGGATTTTGCGAACATTTTAGCAAAATGTTCTTGACATACCCTGTGTCTATTCTATAGAATTGTTAATGTAAACGAAAATGAATTCGCATAAAAATTTTGGGAAAATTGAGGTGTTGGCTTTGTATTGTCGAAACTGCGGAAATCCTATCAACAAGAATGCTTCTTTTTGCACAAACTGTGGAAATCAATCCGGAAATCCTGCTCAACCACAAGGGTACCCTCAACCGCAGCCATCCTTGGCGCACACAGATTATCCCAATACCCCGCCACGAAAGAAATCAAATATCCTCATAATACTTACCCTTGTTTTCGGAGGTTTCGTCGCCGTTTCAGTGTTAGCGCTCGTTTTATTTTTTCTTCTCCAGAGCCCTGGAGGCAAGAACACACAAACAGAGCACCTACTGGCCGGCGAGCGGTTTCCCTCACTGGCCAACGTTATGGATGATAAGTCGATAAAATACTCCTATGTAACACAAGATATAGCTGTTGGTAATATGGTGGTTCCTTCCATACTTGATTACTGGGGCATGTCGGAAGAGGTTCCCGTAGAGATTACCGAAATAACTTATAACAATGTTAGTGATACATGGGGGGCTATTGAC
This sequence comes from Peptococcaceae bacterium, assembly GCA_009783315.1. Taxonomy (GTDB): domain Bacteria; phylum Bacillota; class Desulfitobacteriia; order Desulfitobacteriales; family Syntrophobotulaceae; genus WRJI01. The sequence continues at coordinate 21,563 of WRHI01000017.1, read as the reverse complement.
GCTTATGGCAAACTGCTAAGTGAAACTTATGGTTTTGAGGTAACCCACCCGCCGACTGATTATCCCAATTACGGCGAAGGCTATCGGTTCTGCGAGTTAATCAAGAATGTGAAAACAAATGATGGTGAGCATATATGCGTTTATGTGTCGGCCATATACAGCAAGGATGAGCGTGTCATAAAAGTGCGGTTTGGTACTTTTGGACAGCACGTGAGCATCGATGGTATCGGGCCAATCAAACTAGACGCCCTTAAAGAGAGCAGCAACTGATTTTTTGATAACGTTTTTCAGTCTAGAAGCTCAAGATAATTCCTCTGTCACACGCGTATATTGACGTCAGCCCGCCGGTTTCAAGAATCAGTATTCTGCCAAAATCAAACCTTTTCCTTGCTTCGTCCCGCAATTCTTCAGCCAAAGAAAGGTTATTGCAATGGGAGATAACGAGTTCATTCCCCTTGATTTCCCGCCTGCATTGCGCGACGCAATCAAGCAGCTTCCCCGCCACATTGGAGGAGCCGCGGAATTTGCCGAAGAGATCGATTTCACCGTCTTTATTACACAGCACAGGTTTTACGCCCAGCACATTGACGATAGTGCCTTTTATTTTGCTCATGCGCCCATTCTTCACAACGTTGCTGACGTCTTCAAGCAAAACAAAGGTTCTCATCTCCTCAATAAAGCTCTCAACCTTTTTTACCACCCCATCAAACCCTAAACCGCTTTCAATAAACTGGCGGATCTTCATAGCCACCAGCACCTCGCCGCAGGACGCCGATTTTGAATCAAACACGTGTCCGACAAGTTCCGGCACCTCGTTTTTTGCCATCTCCCAACCCAGTTTTGCCGTTTGATACATAGCGGAAAGCTTGCTCGAAATCGTCACCGCGAAACCGCCTCCCGCTTTGATAAATATGTCCATCCACTGGGCGGGCGAGGGACACGCGGAACCCATTTTCGTGGTACAGGCTTTCATTTTTGCCATTAAGTCGGCTATTGACAAGCTATCATCATCCACAAAAGTCTCATCACCTATGTCAAGATAAAAAGGAACTGCCCGCTCAGCGTTCAACTCCGTGGCTAATTCTTTTGATAAATCACAGGCGCTGTCGGCTAAGATCTTTGTCTTATACATGTGATCCCTCACTTCCAATGTTCATTTTCCTCTTACCCCGAATCATACCATAAATATCGCCAAACAGCACCTCCACTGAAACATGTTGATCTTGTAATCATTACTATATAATATCATTACTCATATGTCAATAGCTGTTGCGTGTGACCATGTCTCATTGTTGACAATACGGATCAAATACGTTATATTATTTTCAAAGGGCTGGGGGAGGTTCAGCGCGATGAAGAGTCTGGAGGACATCAAAAAAAGCCTGTCTGAAGAACGTCCGGCAACCTGGGACACCCTTCCGGACATAGATCTCTATATGGACCAAGTGCTGGGATATATGCATCGCCAGCTTTATTCCTCGCGCCCCGAATCCAATCCCACAGCCGCCATGGTCAACAACTATATCAGAGACGGTCTCATGCCGAGGACAAAAGGCAAAAAATACTCGCGCAGCCATATCGCGCGATTAACCACCATCTGTGTCATGAAACAGGTCCTTTCGGTAGGAGACATATTGCTTCTGATTCAGATGTTTCCGCCCGACACCTTGCGGCAAGTCTATGAAAAATACCGCGAAATTCTGGACAGCGACCTCACCGCTGTCGTGGAAAGCGTTCCCGATCAGGATGACCCCTTGGTACTGGCGGATGCCATTGTCCGCTTTACCATTACCAGTTACGCCAACAAAGTTGCTGCCGAACACTTAATTGACATGGTCAAAGAACGGGCAGGTACGGAAAAACCCCCAACCCCTAACCCCTAATCCCTGGAGCGAAGTGGAGCAAAGCGGAACGGAGCGACCATGCGTTGTCCTTTTTGTCAAGCCGATGACAGCAAAGTGCTTGACTCCCGTCAAACCGAAAACAAAATGGCCATTCGCCGGCGCCGTGAGTGCGCGGTCTGCCGTCGGCGTTTTACCACTTACGAGAAGTTTGAGGAAATACCTTTTATGGTGGTCAAAAAAGATGGCCGCCGGGAACCCTTTTCTCACACCAAACTCCTAGCCGGTCTGGCGAAGGCCTGCGAGAAAAGACCCATTCCGTCCATTGTTTTGGAAGAATCCGCTTTGACCATCGAACGAATGCTGCGGGATATCTATGAATGGGAAATTCCCTCCCAGGCTATCGGCGAAGCCGTGATGGAACGGCTTTTTCAAATCGACGAGATCGCCTATATCCGCTTTGCTTCGGTATACCGGCAGTTTACCGATATACAGAAATTTATGGAAGAGTTGGATGATTTGCTGAGAAGGAAGAACCAGCCGGAGAATTGAATTTGCCAAATTGGAGAACCTCTAATAAGGAAGCCCGATAAACACATAAGGAGCTTTCTTATATGCGCCAATACCCTACTTTACGTCAACTTAGTATCGGTTTCACCAGTTTGTTTATGTTGCTGCTGTTTATAATCGTCTTCGTTTCGATAAGTCGCGCCTTCATACATGTCGTTGACAAACGCGAAGAAACGTCTTCGTTAATCTGGCTCACTCAAATCGCCTCTCATATGCAAGATAATCTGGAAACCGTCTCCGCGGTCACCCGGAACAGCGCTCAAGCCATGACGGCGCGTCTCGCCACCGGGATGCCGATTTCTCCCGGAGCACCGCTCACCCCAGACATACTTGTTGGCCTTGACTTCGCCCTGCTCATGGATCCGGCCGGAAACATCACGGACGCATGGTCTTTTGATCGGGAACACCATATGTTCATGCCCATGCAGCCGGAAATGGCAGCCAGACTGCAGGACGCAGCCAGTCATGCGATAGGACAACCAGGTTTGTACGCAGGGTTTTTCGAAACAGCCGGAAACACATACGCGGCAGCTTCTTATCCCGTTTTTGATCCGGCTGTTTTCGATCCGCCTGAATCATCAACCCCCTACGCCATCCTCATGTATGGCCAAAACATGGGACACATTCTGGCTCAGGCGCCACAAAACACCACCATCCAAAACATTCCTCCCAGCAGCGCCCTCTCACGGCTGCCTGTGTCGGCTTTGCCGGCAACTCCGCCCGGGGGCGCCAAAGACACTGCCGGCACTGCCCGGCTGTCGTCTGCCCGTGACCAAATATCAGTTGATCTGCCCCCTTTCATCTCAACACAACGTCTAACGCTCGTCTATCGGCTGCCTCTTATCCAACCTGCCGAAGCAGTGCAAAGCCTGAGTTTGCCTCTATTGGTCCTCTCTCTTTTGTGTCTGGCCATCATCGGGCTCATAGCTGTCGTCGTTGAAAAATTCATGTACAAACCTTTGCAATCTTTGGCGGTTCAGGTTGCCGCCGTGGATATCAACAAGGCGCACACCCCCATTTTCAATCGATACCGCAACCATGAACTGAATTTTTTGGCCGGGGCCATTCAAGATATGCTGAACCGCATTGCCGTCAACCAGGAAACCATCCAGACCACCAACGCTTGGCTGCAGATCTATTCCAAAGCGGTTCACACAACCGCCGATGATTTTTTGATTATGTCGCCTGATGGTGTGGTCCAGTTTATGAACCCGGCGGCGATGCGCAATATGTCCGCTATCGACGACCAGCTTCTGGGCAAAGATATCTGGTCATACATTGAAAACAGTGAACTGTCGGCCCAAATTATGGAGACCGTTTTTGACCGCCGGACCTGGCGCGGCGAAATCATTTTCCGGCCAAAAGACGAACCCGACCCCCGTTTTATCATTGAAGAAGCAACTTTTTCGCCTGTCCTGAACGACGACGGCGCTTATGAGTATATCACGCTGATCAAGCATAGCATTCAAGTCAAAAAGCATTATGAAAACCTCATTCAACGCCTCGCCCATTACAACGCGTTGACCCAGCTGCCCAACCGTCTCTGGCTGCGCAGTCAGCTGGAAGACCTCATCGCGGCGGAACCCCGGCGCAGCATCACCGTTTTCATGCTGAGCGTCAACAATTTCAAATTTGTCAACGACACCTTGGGACACACCGTCGGCGACCAGCTGCTGAAGCATATCGCGGAAAAACTCCAGGATTCCTTTCCGGACGCCACTTGCGTGGCCAACACCCACGGCGATATTTTTGCGTTGACCTTCGTCCATATGAACGATAATGAAGCGATCTCTCAACTGGCCCACAAACGTCTGCTTACCCTTTTCGAACATCCTTTTATGATTAATAAACGGGAGTATGTTGTCAGTGTCGCCGTTGGCGCCAGTGTTTATCCTGTTGACGGTGTCAAAGCCGACGCAATTTTGCAATGTGCGGAAACAGCTATGTACGCTGCCAAAAGTTCCAAACACAGTGTTTTCTTGCGTTTTGACATCGCCTTTTTCCAAGCCATTGAAAAACGTCTGACTATGGAACGAGAATTGCGGCAAGCTTTAGGGCAAAAAGAGTTCATCGTCTATTATCAACCCAAGGTGGACATCTCTTCCTACAAAATCGTCGGCAGTGAAGCTCTGATCCGTTGGAAAAACAAAGGCGAGCTTATCCTGCCCGACCAGTTCATCCCGCTGGCTGAAGAAACCGGCCTCATTGTGCCGATCACTTGGTTTGTTCTGGAGGAAGCTTGCCGGCAAACTATGATATGGCACAAGCTCGGGTTCAGCCATCTCAGCGTTGCTGTCAACATCTCTCCCCAAACCTTGCTGGAACCTGGCTTTTCTGACCGGGTCGACGCCATTTTGGCCGATACCGGCCTGCCGGCAAAATTCTTGAAGCTGGAGATCACCGAGGAATCTCTGCTTGACGACCGCCTAACCAACAACACCCTGCTCAAATCTCTGCGAGCCAAGGATATCCAGATCTCTATTGACGACTTCGGCACCGGCTACTCTTCTCTATTATATCTTAAGGAGTTGTCTTTGGATGAAATTAAGCTTGACCGTATTTTTATTTCCGGTATTCCTGACAACCCTGAGGACATGGTTATTGTACAGGCGACAACAAGCATGGCCCGCGCTCTGGGGATGCGGGCTGTGGCGGAAGGGGTGGAAACAAAGGAGCAGCTGGAAGCGCTGACCCATTTGTATTGCAATGAGTTTCAAGGTTTTTATTATAGCGCGCCGGTACCCGAGGACGCGTTTCATGCTCTGTTGAGGGAAAAACGGGAATTCGGCGTACCGGGTAGAGCCGGGGAAGATGAGCCGGATTATCCTTCTTTGGCCTCCACATAAATTTGATGCGCCCCGGTCGCGGCAAGTCCACTGGCGATGCCCACGGCAATAGCGCTAAAAGGATCACTGGCTATGAGCTCCGGTATGATAAAATAACCCGCAAGACCCAGGACAGCACCTAATGCCCCGCATATTGAAGGAATCCATTTGGACTGCAGAGCTGACGCCTTAATCACCATCCCCATCAAGAAACAGATAGCTGTAATTGACGGCACTGTAATAAAGCCAAATTCCATGATATCTTTTCACTCCTTAATATTATTTTCATCTCAATAAAGAATGCGTACCAACGAAGGCCGCTCATCCCGAGCCCTGACTCATGAATTTTTTCACAACCCATATACTTATATCTGCGTCATGTAAAACTCTATAGAAAAGGGGATTTTTTGTCAATCCCCTTTATCGCTATTTTGCCGGTTCTCCTAAAATTATCCTTTCAATTTTACCCTGGTCAAAGGTCCGACAATGCCATCGACAGAAAGGCCGTTGTTTCTCTGAAAAGTGCGTACAGCCGCATCTGTGGCCGGTCCGAAATCCCCATCGATCACAAGATTCGCCCCTTTTCGGTTGAGTTGCCACTGCACCCAGCGAACGCCGTCGCTCTTACTGCCCACCGACAGAAGAGCCGTGGGTTCCGGATAAGGGCAAATCGCGGGTTTGGGCTCGGCGATGAGTTTTGCCCGGGTCAATACGCCAACAATACCATCAGGGTCCAAACCGGTTTTTCTCTGAAAAGTGCGCACAGCCGTATCGGTCATCGGGCCGAAATCCCCATCAATGCTCAGCCCTGCCCCATTTTGGTTAAGCTGCCATTGAAGCCAGCGCACCCCATCGCCCATGCTGCCCTGTTGCAAGTATGCCGTGGGTTCGGGATACGGACACGCACCGCTCATTGGCAACACCTCAGCAGGCGACAGGTTTTGCTGTCTGACCCGGAATCTTCTTGAGGCGGCCAACACATACGCCTCAGTAGATTTCATTTTGGCGTCGTCCACATACAGACCAAAAGCGGCTTGAACCATCCTATCAAAGGGGAAGTATCTGCCGGGGCAAACGGTTGACAACAGATCTCTATGGCCACAGATATTAGCAATACCGTTGTACCGGAACAGGGCCTCCGCCATCAACAACGCGCCGGCAGCAAACTGTTTTTCAGGCATTGACGTAGTGACGCTGTCGTATCTTCCTTCAAAAGAAATGCCAATGCTGATAGGATTATAGTTATATCCGCCCGTTTCGGCGGCGTGGGCGCCCACGTATTCCCAACCTCGTCCCTTGTAGATTGTGCCATCCATTCTGACATAGAAGTTATAGCCAATTCCTGCGTATTTCATAATGTTTTTGTGATAATTGTGGCAATCCTGAACAGAGAAGTTCACCGCGTCGGCGTGATGCAGAATCAGATACGTGGTGCTTGAGCGCCGAGTCAGTGACGTAAAACTAAGATACGGATCAACAATACTTACCGGAATATAATTCATGTTCAAGTTCCTTTCTTGCTGCGCAGATAATATATGAGTTATTGAATGTGTTGGACGATATGGCTCCGATAACTCATAATCAGAATCCTATAAGACATCTATATGCAACAACAAGCTGTTTTGCGAAAAATTGCATCAGGCCAACACAATAAACATGGCGCAGATAAAAACCGCTCACAAAGCATAAGCCCCTGTAAGCGGTTAGGTTAACCATGAAGATCAGAGCCAACTAAGGTATACTCTCGGCGTCCCTGTTTGATCCTCCGTCGGATTTTTTCTTCTTCTTTTCGCGAGACGCTTTCGACATACGAATCACCCTTTCCTGAATATGATGTAGATTGATACCTTCATCCTTTACCAAATCACTCCAATTTATACCTCTTAAACCAAAAAATCTTACGTACCAGCCACCCATTCAAGACCACAGCAAAGAGAAACCCTATTGTCACGGGCAAACCCAGCTCCCACCACGGCAGATGGAAACCGTCACCCAGGCTTAAGCCCGGCCAATCCGCTCCGCCCAACAAACTCAGCCCGCTGTAACCCACAACGAACAAGGCAATCATACTGATAAGCAAACCAAGGCGTTTGCCATGCAGAGGATAACAAAGATTGGCCAAAACGCACAATCCCACCGCTCCAATGACGGAAACCGTCAGTGTCCGCGCCATAATAGGCTCCCAAGCCCAGAGAACGTCCAAAGCCTGAATCGTCAGTACATCGATCACAACCAAAATACCACAGGGAATGGCCCGTCTTAAGGTTTTTTTCAGAAAATCCCCTTCTACACGGTTTTTATTAGCCGCCAAGGCCAGAAAAAACGAAGGAATGCCAATGGAAGTCATTCCAATCAAGGAAAGGTGGATCGGATAAAGAGGATAAGGTTCCCGCAGCAGAATGAAAAACAGACAGAGCAACGCCGAATAGACTGTTTTCAGCAAATAGAGCACAGCCACCCGTTCAATATTGTTAACCACGCGCCGCCCTTCCCGAACGACCGCCGGCAGCGGGGCAAAATCCGACTCCAACAAGACAAGATCGGCCACCGACCGCGCGGCTTGGCTGCCGGAAGCCATAGCAACGCCACAATCAGACTCCTTCAGGGCCGGAACGTCATTGACGCCGTCTCCGGTCATCCCAACAATATGACCATTGCCGCGCAAAGCCTGAATCAGTTTTTTCTTGCTATGGGGATCAACCCGTCCAAAAACGGTAAACTCTTCGGCCACAACCCTCCAGTCGTCGCAATCGGAGGGCGCCGTTAGATCTATGAAACGATCCGCTCCGCCCAAACCAGCTTTTTGCGCTGTAGCCGCAACAGTCAGCGGATTGTCCCCGGAAATCACCTTGACCGTTACGCCTTGCTCGGCAAAAAACCGCAAGCTTTCCGCCGCTTGGGGCCGAATTGTATCCGCCAAAACAAGCAAAGCGTAAACCTCCCGCCTCTCCGGCAACACTGCCTCATCAGATGCAAGCGCAGCCGCCGACCCGGCCTCAGGCACCGTCTCTGCCCTAAGATCCCCCCACACCCGCGCCAACGCCACAACCCGCAGCCCTTGAGCGGCATAACCGGCCGCCTTTGCCGCGGCATTGGGACATAACACCTCCGGCGCCCCCAGAACCCAACCACTCCCGGTAAAACATGCCCCACCCCAGCGTCGCCGGGAAGAAAAGGGCACAGCTTGGCGGACTTCCCAACAGGATTCTGTTGGCGCCCCCTCACCAAAACGGCGGCGCAGGGCCAACTGTGTTGGATTCGTCTCCGTCTCAAGATTGATCAGCGCCCGCAGAGCCTGATCCACCAACGGGGCCATCTCCGCTTGTTCCAGCAGCACCTCCTCCACTTCCATCGCCCCATCGGTGATCGTACCGGTCTTGTCCAAACACAGAACATCAACCCGGGCCAGCATTTCAAGACAAGGCAACGCCTGAACCAAGGTTTTTTGCCTGCTCAGATTAATCACACCAACAGCGAAAGCCACGGTGCTCAAAAGAATAAGACCTTCCGGAATCATCCCAACCATCCCGGCAGCCGTTGTCACCACAGCGCCGGCATAGGGAATCCCTCCCCAGCGCTGGCTGTAGAAAAGCAAAACCCCGACCGGAACAATCACAATACTCAAAACCTGAATAATACGTTTCAGGGCCGCCGTCAGCTGAGAGCGATTTCGCTTATACCGGCGCGCTTCCTGAGCCAGCTTAGCCGCGTAACTCTCCCGGCCTACCCGAAGCACCCGGGCGCAGCCCGTACCTGCCGTCACAAAACTGCCCGACAAAACCTCGTCGCCCTCCGCTTTGCGCACCGGACGGCTTTCGCCGGTTAGCAAAGACTCATCAACCTCAAGCTCATCCACCGCCAGCACCATGGCATCCGCCGGAATCTGCTCACCGGCTTTCAGCAACAGCATATCATCAAGCACAACCTCCTCCACAGAGATTGGCTCCGACACCCCCTCACGGACAACCTCAACGTGAGGCTGAAGGATCAGCGCAAGCTTCTCAACAGCGCGTTTGGCACGGATTTCCTGAACAATGCCGATGCAAGTATTCGCTATAACCACGCCCAGAAAAAGCAAATTCAAATAAGAGCCCACCGAAAAAACCAGTATGGCCAAAGCCACATTGACAAAATTAAACAAGGTCAAAATATTATCGGCCAGAATACTTCCATATGACTTCGAAGGCGCCTGACGCAAACTGTTGGTCTGACCCCTCTCCTGCTTTAGCCTAACTTCAGTGTAGCTAAGACCGGGAAAATCGCCGGCATAATCATTGTTCAAAATAGCAAGCACCAATTTCCATATTTTTCATATCATGATAGTATATCTGGCAATTTATGGTATAGGAGGTGTTTCATATGACATTAGACAACCTCGCCGCCCTCGCGGTCAGGACGCTCCAATCGACTCAATGGACAAACGCCGGTTTTTCCGCCATCACCAAAAACTTGGCAACGGCCATGTGGCCTGAACTAAGAACCTTTGTCGTACAAAAATATGGTCCGGTTATTATGACAAAATACGTAAATCCGCTGGCTCGAAAAACCGTTCTGCCGGTAGCTCAAAAAGTGGGGGTCAGAGTCTTCCGCCGCTTCGGTGTCCCCTTGGTCAAGAAAACCGGCAAGCGCATCTGGGTCAAAGTCGGCGAACCCACCGCCCGCAGAATCATCCCCAGTTTTTTTGATGATATCCAAGATACCGCCGTCCCCGGCCTCACGACCGATACCATGCCGCGGACAATATCAGACTTGCCGCAAGTGCCATCAGCCTTGCCCCAGGTGTCATCAGACTTGCCGCAGGCCTCATCTTACCCGCCACAGGCCATGACCAACCTACCGCAGACAGCGTCAGTCTTACCTCAGACAACGTCTTACTTGCCACAAGGTGTGCCCATGATATCCGAATCGCAGCCAAAAATCCCGCCAACGGTTAGTCCCAAACTGAACCAAACACGTTTGGGCAGGCATCTGGGCTTCGGGTTTCTCGCCAAACGATTCGACTCGTAGACAATGGACAATGGACAATGGACAATGGACAAGGCTGATATCCTTCAGCCTGTGGACCAATGGGCAAGGCTGATATCCTTCAGCCTGTGGACCAATGGACAATTACAAGCAATCAGTATAGCCTTAGCCAGTATAGCAATGAATTATGTATGGCAGCCGCAGGAAGACAAGTGCCGGGGAGGTTTCTATTTAGCCCATAATCGCTGCCCGCAATCTACAAGTCAACAGGCTTCTTTGAGAAAACTGGGGAAAACAACAGCAGCACAAGTCGCGAGGCTGTAGGAGGCTGGAGGGCAGGCCGAGCGAAGCCTGTCTCCCAAGCCTTTGCGCAGGGCTGGATGCGGCTCTTACGCGAAGGGAGCGAAAGCAAACTCAACTGTTCGAGCGTAGCACAGCGAAGCGAGTTTTGAGTTTGCCGCGTACGAGCGATAGAGCCGCACCAGACCGGAGAACGGCTTGGGAGACAGGTTTCGCCTGGCCTGCCCTCCAGCCTCCTACTGCCTCGCGGCCGCCACAAGTTCGGCAAAAGCACCTCTGTTGTGGTACAATAATTGACAACAGCGATCCCCCCTAAGGAGGTTACGATATGCGAGCGGATGTCCCTGAATTGTTGTTTGTTTCACGCGGCGATTTTCGCGCCTGGCTGTGTGAGAATGCGGCAACGAGCACGGGCGTATGGCTCGTCTTCGGCAAAACCAAGGCGGTGGTGACGCTGTCCGCCAAGGACGCTTTGGAGGAGGCTCTGTGTTTTGGGTGGATAGACGGGCAGATGAAAAGCATCGATGACACAAGATATCTAAAATATTTTGCCCAACGCCGCGCCAAAAGCCCCTGGTCCGAAAAAAACAAGAAAGCGGTGTCGGCCCTGCGGGAAAAAGGGATTATGACCGAACTGGGCGAAAAAGCTGTTGAAGCCGCAAAACGAAACGGCCTGTGGGACGCTCCCAAGCGTGAACCGATCGCCGATGAGCAGGCGGAAGGGTTCGCGGCCAAGTTGGCCGGCCTTTCGCCGGCATACGAGAATTTCAGCAAAATGCCGCCGTCTGTCCGCGCTCAATATACCGGCAGATACCTTTCATTTAAAACGGAAGATGCCCGGCAGCGGGATTTTGATAAAATTGTCGACAGACTGAACAAGAATCTTAAACCTATGTAATCTGGCATTCAGCTCAAGGATAAGGTTTACTTTCAGAAAGGTTTGTGAACATAAAATGAGATCAATAATCCTTATGGGCAGTCCCAGAAAAAACGGCAACACCATGGCCCTGTTAAGGCCATTTCTGGAAGAATCTCACAGCTTGGGCGTTGCCGCGCCTATGGTTTGGCTTCATGACAAAACCATCGAACCATGCGTCGCTTGCCGGACATGCCAGAAAGATTGGACGGTTTTTGGCTGCCGTTATCATGACGACGTCCCGGAGATATTTCAGATGATTTTGGCGGCCGATCTGATTGTGTTGGCTACGCCCATCTACTCCTGGTACTGCACGCCGCCACTGAAAGCGTTGCTGGATCGTTTGGTTTACGGTATGAACAAGTACTACGGCGCGGAAAAAGGCCCGTCGCTCTGGGCCGGTAAATCCTTGGCACTGATCACAACCTGCGGGTATCCTCCGGAAAAAGGCGCAGATCTTTGGGAAAGCGGCATCAAAAGGTACTGCAAACATTCCGAGCTTCTCTATAAAGGTATGCTGGTTGAACGCCATCGCGGCTACACTGTTGATTTCATGAGCCAAGAAAAAGAGCAACGCGCCAGAGCCTTTGCCCGGGAACTGGCGGCAGAGGATCCCGCCGCACAAAACTAACAACCGCTTCTGTCCGCCCGCATAAAACCGTTTCAAAACATCATCACGAAATGAGCTATAGCCAACACAGCCATGCTGTAGATCAACATATTTGAATACGCGGAATGGAAGCCATTAGCCGCGTGTTTCCTAAACAAGAAATGGATAACGGCATGAACAATCAGAAACCCATCGACCAGCAGAAATACTTGCCGCGCGTATAAATGCGCCATCAGATAAATCACTAAAAAATACAAGGGCAAATGAACAAGCGCAAACACACAATATCCCGTTTGCTCTTTCATATCCTTCAGGAAAATAAACATCTTCCATTCCTTGGCTCGGATCGCGTCCATCTCATGCAAGAGCAGAAGCGAGAAATTGAGCGCAAACAGCGCCAACATCCAATTCATATTATCTCCCTCCTTCCTTTTCAAGACTGTTCATGCATATTACATCATTGGTTCAAAAAGTCATCCCACCGGCAAAACTTCTTCCAGGTCACAAAAACGATGTTCAATTCCCCCAAATAATCCACATCACAAAATTCAGAACGATACAAAAAACACTCCCCTCTCTCCTCATTGTCCATTGTCCATTAGTCCACAGGCTGAAGGATATCAGCCTTGTCCATTGCCATTGTCCATTGCCCTTGTCCCCTAACTATAAAACTCCCCGCCTCCACACCCAAATCGCCCCCGGGCAATCTCCTCGGCCTTCTCCGCACACAACCGCGCGTCCTCTCCGTTCCCAAGCACCTGATGAATTTCGGTCAGCTCATAATAGCTTTCGCTGCATCCGCTCTTACATACCGTTTGGCAGAATTGCGTCTTAGCAATTTTTTTGTTGAAGCATTCCAGGGCGCGCGCATATTTTCCATGAACCTTGTACATTTGACCCAACAAGAAAAAGTCGCCGTCTTCCCGTTTCCAGGACAAATACAGCGCCAATCCCGTCGTCAGCAGCCGGGAGCGGATTTTTTGCCCTCGCCGCCAAGCCATCATAGCCAGCCTGTGCAACGCATCGTCGCAGCAGTTGCTGAGCAGCGCCTTCCGGTATGATTTGCGCGCTTTGCGATCCTCCTGCAACAAGTCATAGATATAGCCAATCTTCAGATGCAAAACCGCGTTCTTCTGATTAGCGGCCAAGGCTTTGTTATAAACCTCTAGAGCGATTGGGTAATCATTCATGCACGCGTGGCAATCGCCAACCTTAATCAGAGATTCCTGAAAAAAGTCGTCGTCGCTTGCATTTTCTCCCCATTTTTGAAACAGCGGAATCGCTTCTTGAAAACGTCCTGCCAGCTGATAGAACCAGGCTTCCCTGTACTGAAAATATTTCACGCCGGGACAAGCCGCTACAGCCTTGGCGGCAACACTGATTCCCTCTTCGTATCTTTCCAGCACGCACAGATTCTGGGTGATGTTTTTCCAGAATTCTTTGTCGTTATTGCCATAAGTCAGCGCGGTTTGGAAGTGAGGATAGGCTTTAGCGTGTTCGCCATGTTCCACATGCCAGGCGCCGGCATAGTTGTTGAGGGATTCGTCATAGGGAAACAGCGACAGCGCCTCATCAAGCGCTTGCTTTTCCTCAACAGCGTCTTTGCCCAGTCTGTTGTAGGTCAAAGCCAAATTCATAAAGTCTCCGTATAAGAAAACGTCTTTGATCTTTTTGGACAATTCCACCTGGCGCTTAACATAAACAAGAGAGTTCTCATAATCGCCTAATTCAAAATACTTTGCCGATATTGTGCGGTTCGCGAAAGGATGCTCTGGGTTGATTCTCAGGACCTCTTTTAAATAATTAATCGACGACAGAACGAAATCATCTTCGCCATGGCCAAACGTCTCTTGATAAACCTCGTGATGTTGATCGTACAACAACGCCAGACGGAGCCAAATATCCTCCTCTTTGTAGGCATCAGGCTCTGAACTCAATAAATCCGTGAGCCGCACCATCGCCTGATCATACTTCTTCATTTTGGCCAGCAAATCACAGTGGGCAAAAACAATAGCCTGAGGCTTCGCTTTTTCCGGGCTGATCTGATCCAAAGCGGCTTCGGCCAGATCATACTCCTCCTTTTTGCAATGGATTTCACTTCTTTGAACAAGGGCGATAAAGTTGCCCTGATCCCGTTCCAGGATTTCGGCGATGACTTTTTCCGCTTCTGTATTCTCCTCAAGCTTCATCAGGATAAGCGCCTGAAACTCCAACATCTCCACGGACATGGAATCTTTTTCCCGTAAAAACTCAATCAGGTTTACCGCCTCGTCGTATCTCGCCATTTTATAAAGGCACTCTAGTTTGATGCGAAAAGCTTCCTGATAAAGAGCAATCGCTATGGCTTCGTCGGCGACAGCCAGGGCGCCTGTGTGGTCGCCCAGACCCAGAAGCGCCCTGGCCTTACTCAACATAGCAGACATATAGGGCGCCTGTTCCAACACAACGTCGCAACAGACCAGGGCCTCTCGATAGCGTTCCATTTTGTTCAAAGCATAAGCTTTTCTGTTGTAACTGCGCACAAAAGCAGGATCCGCCTCAATGGCCGCGTCAAACAGTTCAACAGCCTTCTCAAAGACATCGTTTTCCACATACGCCCAGCCGTAATCGGAAAGCAGTTCACTGAGCTCACGGTTATGGGGCGTTGTACGCGGGGTTGGGGGTTCCGCGTCTGGGGGTTCGGGGTTCGGGGTTCGCCCTGGGTCATCCCGTTGGCCGTCACCGGGTTCCGCCTTCTCTCCTCGAACCTCGAACCTCGAACCTCGAACCTCGATCAGCGCTTCCTCAAAGAAGGGCACAGCTTGGCTCATTTTTTTTAGGCCCCCGTACACCGCGCCCATAGTCTTACAATACTCCAGCCTGTTCACCTTGGCGGGATCAATAGCGGCGGCAGTTTCCTCACAATCGTAATTGTCAGCCGCCAGACAATGGCTGACATATTTGAGCTTTGCCTCATCATCGGGCATAGCGGTTTTGAGTTGATCGGCCAACTGGATATGCAGATAACGGATTCGGTGAAAAAGCTCATCAGAAGCCGGCAAATCCGCTCTTATTTCTTCATATTTTGCGAGAGCTTCCTCATACAATTCCATACTGGTCAGACAATCGGCTAACAACATCCTCGCCGAATGGGCGTATTCGCTGCCACCAAGGGCAAGGCATTTCTCCAGCCAGGATATGGCATCGTCAAATTTTTCTTGCCCATAGGCGATATGGGCGGCCGCGTAGTAGGTTCTTTTGTCCGGATACTCGGCGAGCAGGGCGTCTCTCAGCACCAAACACTGATCCAGCTTGTCATGGGCCTCACTGAGCAAAAGGTTTTTGATCTTCTGCAGCGTGTAGTCTGGATGAGAGATGTCCAAAGTGTCTGTCTCGGCGATAAGGTCAGCGGCTTTATCCAATTCCAAAGGCGGGATCAAATTATAGAAGAGGGTAAAATAGTTCTCAACGAAACGCTCATAGTCCTTGCCAGGTTCCTCAACAAACAACTCATACCGCAACCCTTCATTCTCTGCCTGATCCAGCAGATAATCGATGAAGTTTGCCGCGAAAGTCTCTGTGAGATCCTTGTGGTTCTCTTTCCAGCTAAACGTGGACGCCAACAGGGCAAACACCGCCTGGGGAAGTCGGTAGTGTTCCAGCAAAAAAACCAGCACCTGGTAGCGGGCTTCCAGACTGGCCGCCAAAGAAACCACCACCGGATCATCTAGGAGCTCCTCCCAGTTGGCCACATCAATTCTTCTGAAGAAATCAGCATAAAGGGACCTAACCTTGGTCATCCAAAGGCCGATATCGGATGTATCTTCCTCTCTGGCATCCTCCTCTTCGTAAGCCATGGCCTCATCATAGGCGACCTTCAGCTTCTGAAACCCCTCAGGATCGTCCTCAGGGTGAAAATGAGGCAGTTTGGCGTAATAGGCTTTTTTGACCTGATCTTTATCCGTTGTTTTCTCAATAGCCAAGACTGTCCAACAATCCATTTCAACCCTATCCTCTAAAAATATTGCTGTCAATGGCATCCATCTGCTGCGCGAAAACCACTTGGGCGTGTTTGATGGCATCCCGATCCTGGGTATGCAGCGCCCTTTCAAAAGTTTCGATACATTGAGCAACGTATAGCCTTTCGTCGCCGAGGTTCTCTTCATACAGGCGTTCCCCTCTGGCCAACAAGAGTTTGTTCATTTCTTCATCCCGGGGATGGATCTTTAGCGCTGCTAATTCCGTCAGCCTGTCTTCGATTTCCTGGGGAGACATCTGCCCAGGATTCTGCTCGATAATAATCTTCTTGGTGACCTTCGTAGACAGAACCATAACGATGACTTCCAAAATGCCGTTGATGTCATAGGTGTATCTGATCTCAACCGACTCCTGTCCCGCCGGCGCGGGTGGCACCGCCGCGGTCAATTCCCCCAAAAAGATGTTGTTTTGCGAGAGCCGGCTCTCACCCTGAAGGATTTTGACCCGCACTTCTCTCTGATTGTCCGTAAGCGTGGACACGGTAGCCATACGGCTCACAGGAATCACCGTATTGCGCTCAATAATCGGCAGATAATGCCCGCTTTCGTATTCTCCGTTCCCCCGTTCCACACTGACGCTTGTCCCTAGGGTGTACGGACACACGTCGATCAAGATGAGCTCTTTGATGTTCTTATTGCGGGCTTTCATGGCCCCTTGATAACCCACGCCGATGGCCACAACCTCGTCGGGGTTAATGCTGAAGCATGGAAATTTCAAAATCAGACGGCTGATATAGGTTCTGATGAAAGAAAGCCGGGTTCCCCCGCCCACCAGGATGATGCTGTCAATTTCATCAATTTTGACTTTGGTGTCATGGAGCAGCTTCTCAATGGGTTTGCGCAACCGAATCAGCAGCTCCTTACACTGGCGTTCGTAATCGTCGCTTTTGATTTCGGTTTCCCTGAGTTTGCCCTCGAGAACCGCGCTTACCGGTATGACCGGATGAGGGCCACAAAGTTTCTTCGCCTCGTCGCAGCTTTTAAACAGGATCGCCCGGTCTTTATGCGTCATCTCTTTGATATCGAGACCAAACTTGTCCGCGGCCATGTTCATGAGTTCTTCGGTGAAATCGTTGCCGCCAAAAAAGTTGTCTCCGGAGACACCGCGGACTTCCATGACCATATCCGACCGTTCCAGCAACGATACGTCATAGGTTCCTCCACCCAAGTCAAGAATCAGGAATTTGGTATGGTTGGCCTTCTCCTCGATTCCGTAAGCGATGGCTGCCGCCGTGGGCTCGTTAACAATTCTCCCCACATTTAAGCCGCTCAGTTCCCCCGCTCGTTTGGTCGCTTTGCGCTGGGCGTCGTTAAAATACGCGGGCACACTGATAACGGCCTCATCCACTTTTTCGCCAAAATAGATCTCGGCGTCCTCCAATAGCGAACGAACCACCAGGGACGACAACTCTTCCGGCAGAAACTCCCGGGATCCCAGAGCAATTTTTTTGCCTGTCCCCATGTAGCGTTTGAACCCCGCCACCGAAAGCTCAGGATGGGTGACGAGCCGTTCTCTGGCAATCTCACCGACAAAGAGCTCACCGGTCTCGGAGACGCTGACGCAGGAAGGCGTGAGGTTTTTGCCCAACCTGTTCGGTATAATCTTGATGCCGTTTTCGTTATCGCAAAACGTTATCAAGCTGTTTGTTGTTCCTAAATCAATGCCGACAATTTTCACAAGCGCTCGTACTTTCATTTTGAATTTCTTTTATCGTATAGTGTCCATTGTCAACTGTCAACAGTCAACTGTCAACTGTCAAACACGCCTTATCAAATAAATACTCCAGATTCCGCTCCAGGATCTCAAAGACCACATAATCCGGCGCGCGCTCAATAATCTCGCTGGCGTTGGGACACAGCAACCACTTGTTGATGGTTCTGCTGAAATGGGGCGTCAAGAATGGCATGAGCGCGGCGCTGTAGGAGTCATGATAAATCATCAGTGAAGGGGCCCCTGGATCGTGGTTGGTATGCACCGCCAGTTTTTCTGAGTCAAACGTCCCCTCAATCAATTCTGGTTTGACACTCTTGTCCTTCAGAACGAAGTCATGTTCTTGTTCTTCAAGCCATGTCGCCCCCGCCATACGAGCCAGATCCTTTGAATGAACTTTATAGGACGTAATTTCATAATCTTCCAGTCTGTAAGGATTTCCCCCCAGCGCCTTCAGAATCTCGGCATAAGCGATATAAGCGCCGTAACTGTTCCAGTGGGTGTCCGTTTTGTAGTACAGCTGACGCTGGGTGTGTTCTCTAATCAACGGCTCCGCCACGTCGATAATCCGAACATCTGTATGCTCCCGCAGATATTGAATCAGTTGGGCCATCCGTGACTCCCCGGCGTTTTCCCTGATGTCATTTGGCAACATCTCAGCGTAAACCGTATGCTTATTAGGCGGAATCACCAGGAAAAACACAATCCCCTCTTCTCGAAGCTTCTGATCGAAAGCAGTGAATTTAGCCGCCAGCTGCGCCAGCTGATCGTCGCGGAACCTGTTCAGCCCCATGTAACTCATAATCGGATCTGAAGCCGGATAACCCGGACTTGTGTAAAAAAGCCAGTCGTCCTTCCCGAAAACCACCTGATTGGACGCTGAAGCTCTTAAAAATCCTTTATAGACGCTGTTCAAAGCAACAAAAGAATTTTTAAAAGCGAAATTGTCATCGAGATAAGCCTCATAGCCATAGAAAAACGTCCAACAGTCCAACAGATCAAACGCCGCCGGTTTCTGAGCCAGCGTTCTGTTTTCATAATTGGTCACCGGCAGCACCTTAAGCTCCATCGCCGCCATCGGCGTCAGCAGCGTCAGGATAAACAGAACAATAAGGACTCTGCTGCCCAGACCCCGGAGACGCGGTTTTATCCAAAGGATTATGTGTCGCGGTCTGTTCCCCGGCACATTCAGGCTGTCTGCCGGAGTGTATGCCGGTTCGCCCAATTCGAGATCTGTCTGGGCCTTCATATCCAACTGGCTCTTCATAGCAACTCTCTCCCTCTCACCTTGTCCGTATTGATCGTGAAGTCTCCAACCAATCCATTACCTGGCGGAACCCATTCTGAACAGCGTCAGAATCTGAAATAAATAAACGGGTTATACGAATCACTGGCTAGCGCGGCGATACACATCATAAACAAAAGCGCCAGTACCACCAGTTCAGCCGCCGCCAATCCTTTCCTCAACGCCGTCCGCCCCTGGGTTCTCGCCCTGACCACGCCTGCCACAGGCGCCGAAGCCAGGATTCCGACCAACAAAACCAAGACCAGATGCGGCGTCAGCCCGATTGTGGCCGAAACCAACGCGCCGTCGCCGGCATGGGGTGTAAACATAATGTGCAGGTAGGCCGCCGCGTCAGCAATTTGCGTAATTCTGAAGAAAACCCAGCCCACCATAATGACGGTGATCAAGTAGACGTGGCGCAGAAAATGGGGTATTTTCTCCAGCACGTCCTTCAAGAAAAGCCGCTCCGCTATCAAAAACACGCCGTGGTACAACCCCCACGCCACAAAACTCCAGCTCGCGCCGTGCCACAGCCCACACAGGAAAAACACCACCGCCAAATTGAATAAAACCCGCCCCTTCCCCTTGCGGCTTCCCCCCAGAGGAATGTAGACATAATCGCGGAACCACGACGAAAGAGAAATATGCCAGCGGCGCCAGAATTCCTGCACAGACCGGGAGATATAAGGGTAATTGAAGTTTTCCGGGATATCGAAACCGAACATCTTCGCCAAGCCAATAGCCATATCGGAATACCCGGAAAAATCAAAATAGATTTGCAGCGTATAACAAACAATACCCAACCATGCTATCGGGGTTGACAACGACGGGAAAGCGCTGTCAAAAATCTTGTCAGCTGTCTGGGCAAACACATTGGCCAGGAGCACCTTTTTGGACAATCCAACAATGAAACGCCTGATTCCGGCTGTGATTTTGTCCGGATCCGCCGTCCGGGAAACGATTTGCCGGGCAATGTCGTTATAACGAACAATTGGCCCCGCGATCAACGGAGGAAACAGCGAAATATAAAGCCCCAGGCTGAGGATATTGTTCTGAACCGCCGCCTTCCCCCGATAAACGTCGATAATATAAGACAGAATCTGAAAAGTATAGAACGAAATTCCAATCGGCAGCGCGATGTTGGCTACGAAATCCGGCAGAACAAAAGGCAAATGAGTCATACCAAAAAACGTGCTTATCAGGAAACCGCAATACTTAAAGAAGATTAGCACAAGCAAGTTAAAAGCTATGGCAAGACCCAGAATAGTCTTGTGGCGGCGCCGGCTCAAAGCCAAACCCACAAAATAGTTGACAACAATGGACAAGATCATGAGAAACACATATCTTGGCTCGCCCCAGGCGTAAAAAAACAGGCTAAACAGCAAAAGAACGCCGTTTTTCATGGGACGAGGCGTCAGATAATATGTGATCAGACATATTGGCAAAAAGGCAAATAGGAAAATAACCGAACTGAAAAGCACTTCTCTCCATCCTTCTTTATGCCCACGCGCCGGCCAGCACACAAAGACGTCACGATATTTCGCGCAGGCTTGATCGACCCTGCTGATGTCGCAAAATTATCAAAATTCGTGGAATTTCGACAAGCAGCAGTACACGTCGAAGCCTGTCTCATTATATCATTTATACCACGCAAAAAAAAGCCCTGTGCGAAAGTAAGCGGTAAACTGCCGTCTTCTGCTGTCTTCGGCCGTCTTCGGCTGTTGTTTCTTCTGTTTATTGCCGCAATTGGGGCATCTGTTTAAATATATCTTTTCATCTCTGTCCTCTCGCTCTCTTTTTTATGAACGCGCAGGGAAACGGCGGCTCCAACGTCGGAATCCGCCGCTACACATGATGATGAATCTTCCTTCAATCAATGTTGAATTTCGATAATACATGTTCTAAAAATTCATTATCGATAGCCACAATCGGTAATTCAGCAATTAGATATATTGGTCTCCCATATTTATCTCCAGGAACAACAGAAAACGTTTCTTGATTGCGATTACGTAACCGCAATAGATAAACCTCCTTGCCATTGTAACAATAGAAATCAATTTCATTAGTATCCGTAAAAACTATTGGAGTATCATGCACATCAATCAATTGCCAATTCCCAAAAACCCTATCACAACCGCCGTTCCACTTCGTTCGTTTTCTGAAGTCAACAATATTCATAAATTTATTTATTTGTCTCCTCAAGATTTTCGAACCCTCCCACTACGAATAATGTCCAGAGGAGAAAGACTCTGCTTTATTTTCCAGTCAGGAACTCCTCCTTTCGTCATTCCTTTAAACTGAACATTTTTCCCAGCAACATGGTACGCCACTACCGGGATACAAAGCATCGGCATTCCTGACATTCCCCGGACCCTGAGCACTTGCACTACTACCAGCTTTGCCCCCGCTTGTAGCTTTAGCCCCGCTTGCAGCTTTAGCCTCTTTTGCTACCGCTGGAGCTCCTTCCGGTACGGTCTGACCCGGGGTAGTTTTGCCACCTCCTCCTTGATTCTTGTTTCCCCCT
>WRHI01000016.1 GCA_009783315.1 Peptococcaceae bacterium | reverse complement strand
TTCCTCAAGCTGCTTTATAAAGTCCGCGTCCACATGTGTGCTATAGAATCCGAGGGTTCTGTCGGCGATTTCCGCGTCGAATTTGTCGAAGGGATCAAAGTGGTTGTTTTTGATTTCTTCCAGATCGTGAAGCAGGTCTTCGAGCTTGTTGTAAAGGATTAGGCATCGTTGGGTGATTTCGTTGATCGCGGCTATGTTGCTCCTGTTGACGTCTTCGTTGAGCACGGCGCGTTCTTCGCTGCCGTAGGCCGTAGGCGGTATTCACTGTAGTAATCTGTAAACCACCGCGCGGCCAATTGGCGGCGAAGAGAAGCGGTGGTTCCCGATCGGAATCCGCCGCACGGAAAGACTTCCAACACTGCATGCATGATTCTCCGCCCTTTGTGCATTCGTTCCGGCGGTAATCAGTGCAAACCTAAAGGCTCAATTGATATTTTCTAGAGATCTCATCAGCGTACTCTTTGATTTTATTTTGGTCACCAGGGAAATCCTCTATATGGGCTTTGCATGCTAAAGAAAAATAATAATAAAACTTATTATAATCTGCAATTACAGGTTCCCATCCATACAGCGAGAATTGTATACCGTCAAATAATTCATCCTCTGGGTCTAAATCTCCGGGAAAAGTACACACAGCATCATTAATGCCACGCCCAATACCAAGGCTCATTTGACCTATTACTTCTGTAAATTTTGAATCTGAAATGGCGTTAAAAAATGCTTGTATAGGGAAGTCGCATTCTTCAAGTAAATGTGAGTCCATCACCCTAAAATCTCTTTTTCTCATTGTTAAGCTCCTTGTCTGATGTTTAATCATTAGGGAAAAATGAAGTGACTTCACCATTTGCATTTGTATATCCTCGCCACTCCACACCATTGCTGTCAAAACCCGTCCACTCTCTGCCCAAAACTCCTTTTGATGCGGCTTCGTTTGCCGCCTCTTTACCAAATCTTAAATAATCTACATCGGAGATTTTGGCAGGGTCATAGACTGTTTTTTCATATATTCTTGCTTTCCAGCCGTTCGCAGCACCTGTTTTAGGATCAAGTGATGGAATCTGATATTCTATCTTTTTTATTCCTTCCATGGTTGGATGGGGCGTTTCACTTACTATTTTCACATTATTCTTTATAAACTCATTCAAATTATGAGCACCACCTATACCATTTGCACGTGGAACAGATGGATCAAGCTTAGTAATATGATCATCTATGGCAGAGGTGAACCTCGCCTTTCCAACCCGAGCGATATCATCTATCTTACCCGCACCCGCTAGCCTCTTCTTCGCCAAAACCTCATCTATATTCCGGATCACAGTCACCCGTCGTTTCAGATTGTTGACTTCTTGGGCCGTCATCAAGACCGTTTTGCCGTTTCTCAGTCTCTTATAAAACTTCGCCCCTTTACCTGCCTTGCCCAACGCCGCAAGGGGATCGACAACCATTCCCCCCACCACCGCGGTCACGGCCATTATGCCGTTCTCGTCGTATTCTCGCGCCATGCTGTCTTCGATCCCAGCAGCTATATTATGCCCTGCCCGTCCGGGATCGTCAAGAAACGTTATCACGCCGTCGATGCCGTCCACGGTTTTGTCGGCTTGTTCATCGGCCCATGCCGGCACGTTGTCCATGTTGTCCGTCCAAGCCGCCCGGTTCGCGGCGCCCAGCATACCGAGTGTTTTGATCCCTCCCCACAGGAGTTCCCCGGCGCCTACGATACCGTCCACCACTGTCTTTTCGAATGTTTCCGCGTTGTAATTGCTTCCGTATATGATTTCTTCTTCCTCAAGCTGCTTTATAAAGTCCGCGTCCACATGTGTGCTATAGAATCCGAGGGTTCTGTCGGCGATTTCCGCGTCGAATTTGTCGAAGGGATCAAAGTGGTTGTTTTTGATTTCTTCCAGATCGTGAAGCAGGTCTTCGAGCTTGTTGTAAAGGATTAGGCATCGTTGGGTGATTTCGTTGATCGCGGCTATGTTGCTCCTGTTGATGTCTTCGTTGAGCACGGCACGTTCTTCGGGCAGCGTGGTCTGGGGATAGCTGTTGCAGTTTCTGTTGATGATGGTGTCTCTGATATAATCAAGGATTTCTCTGATGTCTTCGATGGTCTTGCCTAACCCCCGGGAGTCGATTACCATGTTTTCTTCTTCGTCAATGGGATTGAGGTAGGATTTGGTGGTTTCGATGAATTCATCCAGGAGGTCGGCGGTGCCCCGGAATTGTTCCTGGTAGTTTTGGACGATGCCCTGAAGTATGTTTTTCTGCTCTCTGAAGTTTTCGATTAACGCGCCTTCACCCACGGAGAAGATGTTTTCTAAGCTGGTGAGGGCGTCATGGGATGTTTCCAGCCGGACGAGGCTTTCCCAGAGGAGTTCCAGTACTCTTTTCAGGATTCCGATGTTGAGGATTTTCAATTTTCTTCCTCCCTGGGGCTTTTATTGCAGGTTTCTAATGAAACATTTGTTGTCGGCTTTCATGTCGTCAACGCTTTCGGTGATGGCGCTTTTCATGTCTTTGATTACTCATGCGAAAATTCCCCTAGTTTTTGGGTTTTGTGTTGACATGTCCCTTTTTTCTCTTTTATTATACTGGGTTTCTATGGCAGCGTCAACAGACCTTAGTCCTATGTTTGTTTGGTTTATTGTCGTTTCCTGTCGTTTATTGTCATAGGCGAGGGGGGGGGTGGGCAATGGACAATGGACAATGGACAATGGACAATGGACAATGTGAGAATTTAGCCGATGACACAATGGCTTCATATCATGAAGTCCCTTATTTATCAGAGGATAGCCTTCACCATTGTCCGTTGTCCATCCTACCATCTTGTGTTCCTCATTGTCCATTGTCCATTGTCCATTGTCCATTGTCCATTGTCCGTCCATTGCCTTGCGCCGCTAAACGACCAAAATCACCTGAAACTACCACTCTTTCGCGCAATAATAAGGCTCGCGTTCTCCCACTGCCGAACGATTTGCGTCTCAGCAAACCCCGCCGCCCTTATCAACCGCAACTCCGTTTCCGGCGTCAGCGGTATATCGAGATGGTAGCATTCGCCTTCCGCCACGCCTTGCTCCTGACGCTTCCTTCTGCTCGCATCCAAAGCCTCTTGTTGCCCCTCGATCGTTGAAACCGTGTAATCGCCAAAGACAAATATGCCCTCCCCCTGCAGCGCCGCGTGAATTTTCCTGTACAGCGCCAGCTTCTCTTTCTCGCTGAAGTGGTGCAACGAATACGTGGACAAGACGCCATCAAACGATCCGCCAAAATCCACCTCCAAATAAGAATCGCATATGAGCCGCAAGGATCTGCCGGGAAATTTGGCGCGCAGCTGTTCCAGCATGATCGACGATACATCCACGCCTGTCACTTGCATATGAGGATATTTTTCAAACAGCCCCACAAGTTCCAATCCGGTACCACAGCCTAAATCCAGCAAATGATTAACCGGCGTATCGAAACAGGCGGTAATAGCTTTGTAAAATCCCTCAAGCTTTAAATCGCCAAGCATATGGCTGTCATATATTTCGGCGCGGGCATTAAAGAACGCGTCCATTTTTTCTAGTTTGGAAGGCCTGTATTCGTAGCGACATATGAACTCTTCTTTACCGTGATAGGCCCCCATGCCTTCGTATGCCAATGAAAAACCGCATTTCGTCAAAACTCTGCGTGAGGCTCTATTCTCAGCGTGACACAGGGCAAAGATTTGTGTCAGACCAAGCTGCTCCATAATGCGCGGCAAAAAAGCGCTGACAGCTTCCGTCGCGTACCCGTTGCCGGTGAAGGGCTTTGCCACGTGATAGCCAATCTCCCAGCCGTTCTTAATGGGATAAGCCTGAACATGACCAATATGCCGCCCATCGCGCAAAATCACCGGATACACCTGGGGCGCGTCTTTCTGGGCATAGAACGCAATAAGGGCGGATACGGCTTTTCTCGCGTCCTCAACAGTTTCAAACACTTCGTCGGGAATAAAACGCCGGTTATCCTCGTCCAGAGAGTTTTCCCGGACGCTTGCAGCCATGGTTTCGTCAAATTTGGCGATATACAAGCGGTGTGCTATGATCGGCAAACGCATTTTTATCCTGATCCTCATTTCTTCAAAGTCACGGTCCCGGTGGCAATCTCGTCACAGAAGACCCTGTCGTGCTCCACAAAAATCATGGTTGGACGATAGGTCGTTAACAGTTCCTCAATCTGCATCCGCGATAGCACGTCGATAGTGTTTAGGGGTTCGTCCCATACGTACACATGGGCCTGTTGGCAGAGGCTGCGGGCCAATAGAACCTTTTTCTTTTGCCCGGCGCTGTAGTCGCCCATATCTTTCTCAAACTGCACCCGGGGAAAATCCAGTTTTCGCAGAATCGCTCTGAACAGGGTTCTATCAAGCCGTTGTTCGGCTGCGTATCCGTCCAAATCTCCCGAAAGAAACGACGTGTCTTGCGGTACATAGGATATCATCAGCCTGCTGCCGATGTTGACAGAGCCGGTATAAACAATATCTTCACCGCAGATCAGTTTAATGAGGCTGCTTTTGCCAGACCCGTTGCCACCCAGCAAGGCCAGCCGGTCACCCTGCTCCAGCGTAAAACTCAACCCCTTAACAACTTCTCTGCCATCATAGGCGATTGTCAGGTTCCCCACTGACAACAGTCGGGATGCATGATAGGTCAAGGCGTGGATTTTCAAGGAATCGGCGGTTTCGATGTTTTTAAGCAGGTTGGCCTTTTCATCTATAGCCGATTGCTGTCTGCGTTCAAGGTTTTTTCGCCGCTGCTGCATGCGTCTGGATTTCTCGGCGTAATAAGCCATCGTATCAATGTTGGCGTGTCCCCTTTTGCGGAGAGTGGCGGCGCCTTTTCCCATCTTTGCCGCTTCAACCTTGTCGGCCCAACCCGAGCTTTGCCGCGCCGCCCCTTCCAGACGTTTGATATCTTTTTTCAGTTTTTCGTTCTCCGCCAGCTCAAAATCATCCTGTCTTTGCTTATTGCGCAGCCAGCTGGAAAAATTGCCGTTTTGGATCTCAATGTTCGCCTTGTTGATCGACAAGATATGATCCACGCAGCCGTCCAGAAACGCCCGGTCATGGGAAACCAGAATAAACCCGTTTTTTCCGTCCAGGTACCGGGCCACGGTTTCGCGAGCGATCCTATCCAAATGGTTAGTTGGCTCGTCGATTAATAGGAAGCTGTTTTCCCGCAGGAATAACCCGGCCAACAGCGCTTTGGTCTGTTCGCCGTTGGAAAGGGTGGCAAAGGGGCGATAAAGAGCATCCTCTTCCACCGCCAATTTCGAGAGCTCCTTTTGGATTTGCCACAGCATGGCCTCCGGCGCGATTGACTCTAAAACGGTCAGCGTGTCTTGGGACGGATCGGTCCCAGTGAAGGGGAAATACTCAAAACCCACACTGGCGGAAATGGTTCCTCTGTACTCATATTTCCCCATGAGCAGCTTCAGAAAAGTGGTTTTGCCCCGACCGTTGCGCCCACAGAATCCCAGTTTCCAGTCGGTGTCAATCTGGAAAGAGACATTATCAAAAATGGTGTCATAGCTGCCGTCATAGGCAAAGGTCAGGCTAGAAATATTGATAAGCGACATAACAAAAAATCCTTTCCCCGTTGGAAAAGGATCATAAACGCATAAGAAAGGCGCGCAGACGATGAATCCGCTGTTTCTCTGATTGCGTCAGTCCCATTCCAACATCAAACCAAGCCCCCTTGGGCTTTTCGTCAAACATGTTGGCCATCAGACTAACGAATCATCCTGACACCTCGCTTCTAGTTGGTGGTCTCAGTATAATCGGTTTGCGGGAAAAAGGCAAGACATTTCTTATTACTGTTCACGCAAGGTACAATCAATTGTGGCTTTCGCGTTGGCGAGAAACGCCTCTCTGATTTGATAGTTTGAAAGAAGAATATCGCCATATTTGTCGAAATACGACGCTAACATTTTTTCTTCGTCAAACCCTTTCTCTTGCATATTTAAGATGAACGAGCGGCATTCGGTGTTGGCTGTCAAAGCTTTCTCAAAGAAACCCTGCCCCTCCTCCTCGCCAACCAGGCCGCGATGAGGCAGCGACAAAAACTTATAGCCGGTACGCCGGCATTTTTCGATTGAGTTCATGGCGTCTTGATAGCTTGTGATGTAACAGGCAAGCACTTGCCCGTCCGGCATCATAACCCCGGAAGATTCACTGGCGATAAGCAATTCCAGCTCAGGCACAAAAAAACTATACGAATCCCTGGTGTGTCCCGGCGTTGCCAGGGCTACCAGCGTGAGTCCCCCGAGTTTGAGCACATCGCTGTCTTGGAAAATAATATTAAGTCGCATAACATCGTCATTGTACGTGGAATCGAACTCAGTGCCAAGGTGTTCAGCCGAGATTCGCCCAAACTCCCGGAAAACTCGGCGGGGCGTTTCTTTACTCAGCAAGAGCCCTCCCGCCGCCGACGCAACCAGGCGGAGATCAGGCCATTCTTGCCGGAAGTACGGCAACGCGCCCACATGATCATAATGGGCGTGCGTCATAACAATATAGTCTAAGGGTCTGCCGGCAAGGGCGTTTTTCACCAGCCGAATCGTGTCTTGCGCGCAAACTGCCATACCACAATCAATAAGAGCTGTATGTTCCTCACCAATAAGAAGATTACCGTCACTTAAGCCATGGGCGACACAGTTGATGTACCTTTTCACAGGGATGCCTCCTTGTCCTGTTTCAGAAGTCAGAACAGGAGTCTGAAGTCTGAAGTCAGAATATTTATGATATGAACATTATAGGAAATTCTGCAAATAAAATCAACGGCACCTCCAAAGTCGTCCTACAAAGCTGCACCGGCTGGGAGTTTTTTGGCCAATACAACAAAACGACCGTTCACCTGGGTGTACTCACAGGTGCTCAGGAGTATCAGCTGATCGCCATACTCAGCGGTTATCCCGGTTTCGTAGAGTTGAAGGTTTTTGCAGTTTTGCAGATAATCGGAAAAGGTTTGGGCGTCGGGGAACGACACATGACGGTAATAGCGAAAAACCGCCGGATCGAAATCCACAGGATAGACCCGTGATCGAAAGGCGCAGATGATTTGGTAAGCCGACTCTGTTTCATCAGTGGCAATATGGACTATGGGATGAGCGTTATAGTAGCTGGGATCACTGTACCAGGACAAGCTGCCAAACATTTGGTTATCTTTCATATTATGGCCATAAATAATAATATTCGAGGTATTGTCCTTTAGGTTGGAACGAGAGTTCATATATATAGATCCATACGTGATCTCGCGTTTTTCGTAATTGTGCTTCGCGTAAAAATCGTTATCCTCCCCCTGGAGCAGCGGGTAGTTAATCACGGTTCCTTCCACTCTGATCCAGCCTTTCACATCTCCATTATCTTGCTGCAAGCTTCGAACCATCTCAACATATTCATTGTAAGGCTGATTGAGGTAAGCTAAGGCCTGCTGCTCTTCCTGGGACAACTCTTGGACCGCCTGCGCGTAAACATGAGATACATTCGTATCAGGAAAAACCATTCCCGCAGCATAGGATACGCTGTCATTGCCGTAGCTGGCGACAGGGCCATTTGATGACGCGGCATCATCCGGAGCGCCATCATCCGGCATCACATCATTCGTTCTCCCCTCATCTGCGATATCATACCAAAAACCCTCGAATTGAGCCGGTGTAAAGTCCGGATTATAGGCTTGAATATTGTACAGCAGAGGCAGGATCGCGTCGCTGCCTTCGTTGCTCACTGTGTAAGTAAGCGCCTGGGTCACATCCGGCTGGCTATGGGCATGGTAAGTCATGGTGTGCAACCCGGCATAAGGGACACAACCGATTTCGGCAGCGCCGCCTGTGCCAATTGAGGCGCCGGCGGTAAAACCGTCGCGGGCGGCGCCGCCGCTGATGGCGTCCATATCCACACCAGCGGAGATGGTTATGAGGCCGGCAGGAGCGACCACGGCAAATGTGGAACCCCAACCGCCGCTGCCTATCCCGGCGCCGCCGGCCCAGGCATTAACGGCGTCCGCGTCCCCACCTTGGGCCTTTTTTATATGGGCCGAACCGTTGATCTCAATACAGGCAAAGTTGCCGCCGCGCCCGCCGCCAATCCCGGCCGCGCACGCCCCCCCCACAGCTTCAACCGTGCCTCCCGTAATGGCAACGGCGCTGCTGCCGCCGCAATCTCCGCCGCCAATGCCGGCGCCATAAGCGCCGCCTTCTGCCTTGATAACAGCTGTACTGTTAATGGTGATCGGCCCAGCCGTCCCCGCAAGCTTGCCACCAATACCGGCGCCCCCTCTGCCGCCCACTGCGGAAAGACTGCCAACGCCGCTGATACTTAATGAACCGTTTTCATCAATTTCTAAGCCGGCCCGCCTATCATGGCTGACAAGGGTATTGACGCCTTCTAAGGTAAGATTCACCGTGCCGCCGGCAATAGAAAAAGCTGCCCCAACACCGCGGGCGTCAATATTGACATCCTGAAGCGCTATGTCATAAGCCAGATCAGCGCCCCCATCGTTCACTTCAATCCAATGGGTACAGGCCGAGTCGCCAATGATCGTCAGCGATGTACCGACAGGTATATCCTCTTGAACAGAGGACCATGGGCCGTATTGAACTTGAAACCCGGCGTTTGATACCGCTTCAATACGAACGACCCCTTCGGTTATATCATATATATAATGAGCGGGATCACTGGCGGCGCAGACAGGCTTAGAAGCCGGCAGCAGAATGCTCATGAAAACCGCCGCCACGATGAACCTTTTTGTCATGTGAGATTGGCGCTTTCTCATAGAACCACCTTCCTCCTCTTTCTTTATAGCGCTCCGCTAACCTGTGTTTAGAGTGAGTGTGATCGATAAGTTTTATTCGCCAATCTCCTTTTGATTTTGGCCAATCTTCATCCTGGCCGGGATAACTTCAGCTTCCGCGTTGTCTGTCCATCCGACAAATAATCCTTGTCCCGGCAGTCAATCAATCCTGTTGTTGACAACGCTTTACAGCTTTTTTCTTTTTCCCTTTTGCTTGCATGGATTTCCCACCCCCGGCTCATAATAATGTCAGATGCAGGAAGAAGGTGAAATAATGACCGGCAATCTTAAGCTCATTCCCAACAACGACGGCAGCTATGATCTCTTAATCCAATACAACCGATTCGACACAGAATTCGCTATGGATTTCTTCTCCAAAGACAAACAGGGCAAAAGCTTTGAAAAGATCACCGACTACATTGCCCATCACGCCAAAAATCTCAAAATATCCGCCGTCAAAATCATGGTGGCAGGCGTCATCATCGCGACCCTGCCCTTCGCCTCCTTCATGAGCGCTTCGGCGGCGGAAACCGACCGCTACAGCATGGCTTATCTGTACGGCGGCACCGCCCAACAACAGATCGCCTATGTGGAACGCACAAACAACGCTTTGCAGACGGTATCTCCCAGCTATTTTGATATCAACCCTGACGGCAGCCTGAAGCTCAACCCGGTCAGCACCGATCTGGTCACCCGGATGCACGCCGCAGGCGTCAAAGTTGTGCCCTTCCTCAGCAACCATTGGGACCGCAGCGCCGGCATCAACGCCTTGAAAGACGTCAACAAGCTCTCCACCCAGATCGCCAACTACGTCAGTCAATACAACCTAGACGGCGTCAATGTCGACATTGAGAACGTCACGGAACTGCAAAAAACCCAATACACGGAACTCGTTAAGCAGCTAAGAATCAAAATCCCCGCCCATAAAGAAGTTTCCGTGGCCACCGCCGCCAACCCCAAAGGTTGGACGACCGGCTGGCACGGTTCCTATGACTACGCCGCTCTGGGAACCCACGCCGATTATCTGATGATGATGACCTACGACGAACACTATGAAGGCGGTTCTGCCGGCGCGGTAGCCAGCATCGGCTTTGTGGAAGAATCCATCAAATACGCTCTGTCCAAAACCACCGCCGATAAAATCCTTGTGGGCCTCCCCTTTTTCGGCCGAATCTGGAGCGTCAACGACACCAGCGTCATGGGCAAAGGCGTTTCTATTGGCGTCATCATGAACATGATCTCCGACTACAAAGCCGTCGTCACCTACGACACAGCCACCCAATCCCCCAAAGCGGAATTTCAAGTCAAAGCCGGCGACAAAACATATACCATCGGCGGTAAAACCCTGGCCCCGGGCAAATATGTCATCTGGTACGAAAACGATCAATCCCTGCAAGCCAAACTGAATCTGGTGAAAAAGTATAATCTGAAAGGCGCCGGCTCCTGGGCCTTGGGTCAGGAAGACGCCTCCATCTGGAACAATTACAGCACTTGGCTCAACGGCAACTCAGGCGCTGTCTCCCCCGCCGCCGAAACAGCGGCTTGGGTCACAAGCGGCACAACGAATCTGAACGTCCGCGCCGCCGCGGATCTGAACGCCTCAATTCTGACGACTATCAACGGCGGAACCCAAGTGACGATTCTGGGGAGCGCCGTCAACGGGTTCTATTATGTGCGGTTGGCAAACGGACAGTTTGGATATGTTTCAACAGCTTATATCACAACGACGAATCCAGCCGCGCCATCCAAAATCTGGACAACCAAAGCCAAATTGCAAGTACGTGAAACCGCCTCCACTGGGGGCAAAAGTATGGGAACCGTTGATAAAGGCGCAGTTGTTACTGTTCTCGGCATCTCAGGCGACTTTACAAAGATAAGTTTTGGCAGCATTGTCGGTTATGTCAGCACAAGCGCCTTGATTGCAACAGAAGCGCCGGCCCCGGCGTCTGCGCCCCAGCAGCCGCAGCCCCAACCCCAGACAAACACCAAAACGGCCAAAGCCAAATTGCAGGTACGGGAAACTCCTTCTACCGGCGGCAAAAGCATGGGAACCGTTGAAAAGGGTTCTGTCGTCACGGTTTTGAGCCTTACCGGCGAGTTCTCACGCATAAGTTATAACGGCATTGTCGGTTATGTGAGCTCCAGCGCTTTACAGTGAGATGAACACGCTTGGCGTTTGGCGTTTGGTATTCGGCGTTTGGTATTCGGCGTTTGGTGTTCGGTATTCGGCGTTTGGTATTCGGCGTTTGGTGTTCGGTATTCGGTATTCGGTGTTCGGTGTTCGGTTTGCACGCTGAATGTTGTTTGGCGAAATATATTTGGAAAAGGAGGTCGGATATGAATAGAAATTTTACCAAAAGACCATTATAAGACAGATATGATGACAGAATCGGTATCGCAAACTATGAATTACATCTCATTAATGGAAGGGAGCAACTTTATGAGTAAGACAAAAACGATTTGTGCAGAACGAGGTCTTAGAGCAATCCAATTGTTAGCGGTTTTGGTATTCGCGGTGGTATTATTGGGTGCCGCCCCTGCGATGCTCATGGCAACCGACTATCCGTATGATATTGGTGTAGGTACTGTCGAATTTGAGCCAGGTTCAGTAAGTGGCTTAAAAGTGACTTTTGATGGTTCGCTAGATCAAGATAATCTTGATCCGACGGATTCGTTTTTCATCATATCCGGTAACTCTAACACTGATGGTATTTCTGTAGCTGGTGACTTAGCTGGTGATCTTCCATACAACATTACTTTAGACGATGTCGATATTGACTTGACCGGCGAAGGCGCATCCGCTTTTTCAATAAGTGGCGGCGCAACAGTTGTTCTGACATTATCCGGCGATAGCACTTTGACCGGCGATGATGATTTTGCCGGACTGCAGGTTCAAAACACCAGTGTTCTGACCATTGACGGCACAGGAAGTCTTGTTGCGACCGGCGGCGACGACGGCGCCGGCATCGGCGGCGATAGTGTTTCTGCCGATGCGGGTACAATTACCATTAACAGCGGCACAGTAACAGCTAACGGCGGCTCCAGCGGCGCCGGTATCGGCGGCGGCGACGGCGGTCACAGCGGCGCATTAACAATTAACGGCGGCACAATAGAAGCCTACGGCAATATTTACGCGGCCGGCATCGGCGGCGGCGCCGGTGGTAATGGTGAAATCATAACGATTAATGACGGCAGTATTACAGCCACCGGCGGCGAAGACGGTGCCGGCATCGGCAGTGGTTCCGGTGGCAACGGCGGCATAATTAACATTTTTGGCGGCGTAATCGCGTCCTACGGCGACGATAACGGCGCCGGTATCGGCGGCGGCTACGGCGGCGGCAGCGGTAATATAACAATTAGCGGGGGCACTATAGATGCCGTCGGCGGCGACAGCGGTGCCGGTATCGGCGGCGGCAACGGAGGCGACGGCGAAATCATATCGGTTAACGGCGGCGTCATTACAGCCTATGGCGGCGACAGCGGCGCCGGTATCGGCGGCGGCACCGGCGGCGATGCCGCCGAAATAACAATTACCAGCGGTGTAATAGAGGCCTTCGGCGGTGAATATGCCGCCGGAATCGGTAGCGGTAACGGTCGCGACGGCGGCATAATCATCGTTGCCGGCGGGACAATAGGAGCAGAAGGCGGTTTATGTGCAGCCGGCATCGGCGGAGGCGCTGAAGGCGGCTTCACAGATATCGTTATCAGCGACGATATGACTTTTCTCGAAAGAGCATATGGCGGCGACAGTGACGGCGATTATGGCGGCGGTGCCGGTATAGGCACCGGCGGTACCTTAGGTGCAACACCCGTTGCCGTTGTAGCCGGATCAATTTATATATCTTCCGGTGTGGATCTTGAGAAAAGCGTCTTCGGCGGCGCCGGTGATTCGACGCTTACAGCAGGAGCCCCTGTCGGCACCGGCGGCGCGGACGGCGCGGACGCCGACCCCTATGACGCTCTGCACACGATCTCCTTCCATTCCAATGAAGACCCGGATATCGTCCAGAATCTGACTTATACCGTCAACGACTACGGTGCCGGTCCTGAAAGCGACGCGGTTCTGCCCTCCTTGGCGCATATCCAGTTGCATGAACCCGCTTTCGTGACAGCCCTATTTGACGACTTCTGGTATGAAACCCCGGACGGCGGCGGCCCCCACGGGATTCTCACAGACTTTGCCGGCGCGGGGGTTCCCTTTACACCCCTGACCTTCGCTTTTGACTTCACCTCCGGTCTGCCCTTTGCTTCCACCGGCTTTACCTTCGCCCTTACAACCCCCTTTGGAACCTCAGTTGATCTCTATGTGTACAAAGAACCCAAAATGGGCCTGTAACCTCCAGCAATAACCATCAGGGAGCCAGTGCAAAAGGAATTTTCTGCACTGGCTTCTTGCAATTGACAATTGTCAATTGATCACGAATGCTGTATGATGTCTAAAATGGGCGAAACAAGGAGCAACAATGGGAATAAAAATCACTGCCGATAGAATGATCGATCTGTCTAAAGAGGAATTAGCGGCCCTCCATGTTGATACCATCTCTTGTTACATAAACATGGGCGACAAAAGCTATTCGGATATGGAAGACGTTTTTCCTGAAGATGTCTTTAGGTTTATGGATGAAACCGGACAAGTCGCCAGAACCGCGGCGAAAAGTCCCGCGGTCTATTCAGAGTTCTTTGGCCAATTTGTTGCCGCGGGCGATACCGTTATTCATTTCGCTGTTTCCAGCGGCATTTCATCCATTGCGGCCAACGCGAAAACCGCTGCTCTAGATTATCCGGGGAAGGTTTTTGTGATTGATTCTTTGCTCTTATCCAATGGGATCGCTTTGCTCGTAAAATACGCCCTGCAATTGATTGCGGACGGTGAAACTGACGCCAGGAAAATCGTTGACCTGGCTACCGGCAAAATACCGAAGATTCAAGGATCCTTTCTGTTGGATACTCTTGATTGTTTGTATAAGGGCGGCCGATGCAGCGGTTTAACTTATTTCGCCGCCAATCTGTTGAAGATAAAGCCGGTCATTTATATGAATGAAACAGGGCACATGGTCGTCCGCGAAAAACACCGGGGCAATCAGGCAAGGGTTTTGGAAGCGTATATTAAAAGCACCTTCGAGAAAAAACCAAACCCCGATCTCAGTATGCTCTATGTTGTCTATACCACATATGATAAGGCCGTTCAGGAAAACATTTTGAATATCGTCGCGAAATACCACAGCTTTGCGCAAGTACGGTTTAACGACGTCAGCTGCAATTGTTGTGTTCACAGTGGGCGCAACACAATTGGGTTGTTTTATATGTGTCAATAGCCAATCAGAGACTTTTCAATCTTTCCTCAGCCATTTCATTCCCTTGCGCCGCGGCTTTTTTATACCACTTGTCAGCTTTTTTCTGATCTTGCGCGATACCGTGGCCATAGTGATAACATGTGCCCAAATTGAACTGTGCGGTGGAATCGCCCTGTTCAGCGGCTTTTTTCAGCCATTTCACGGCGGCGTCATAATCTTGATCCACACCTTCACCAAGGTAATAACAATTCCCTAAGTTGGCCTGGGCTACGGCGCTGCCTTGTTCAGCCGCCTTGAGATACCAGGAAACGGCTTCCTGATGATTTTTTTCTACGCCAAGCCCCTGGGCGTAGCAATTGCCCAAATTGACCTGGGCCAAGACGCTTCCTTGGTCGGCGGCTTTTCGCAGCCATGCGACTGATTTTGTGTAGTTTTGCTCAACACCGTCGCCAAAATAGTAGCAGCTGCTCAATTCGATTTGCGCATCGATATTGCCTTCTTCCGCCGCTATAGTGTAGTAGCGAACCGCCTCATAGTAGTTTTGTTCGACGCCTCGCCCGTGAAAATGGCAATCGCCCAGACCTTTGAAAGCATGTTTATTCTGGTTGGAGGACTTACGGTACAGTATCAGGGCTTCATGATAATCCTGGTTGACGCCTGTGCCGTTGTAGTAACAGTCAGCGAGGCTGCTTTGAACACGGGCGTCGCCCTTTTGGATCGCCTTCTGGTACCATGCCACAGCTTTTGCGTAATCTTGCGGCACGCCGTTCCCAAAATGATAACATTCGCCTATACAGCCCTGGGCCTCAGGCAATCCTTGCTCGGCGGCTTTGCTGTACCAGACGAGGGCTTTTTTGTAATCCTGTTCCAAACCCAAACCGTTGTAACAGGCGTCACCCATGATTTTTTGCGCGCGGGCATGTCCTTGATCAGCAGCTTGCTGGTAGTATTTCACCGCCCGTTGATGGTTCGGAATCTGCCAGAACATATCGCCAAGTTCCAGCAGTGCTTCCATACGGCTGCCCTCTTTCGGCTTGAGCCGTTCAGCGATCTCCTCTTCAGTAAGAATGTCTTCCCCAGAGATGGTCTCTTTTTCGGCGAGACTGCCTTCCTCTGGTAGATTATCTGTTTCGGAGAGATTGTCTTTGGTAGAGGTGCTGTGTTTTTCAGCAGCGCTGCCTTTATCAGAGGTGCTGCCTTTATCAGCGGCGATACCTTTATCAGCGGCACTGCCTTTATCAGAGGCCTTGTCTTTATCAGCGGCATTGTCTTTTTCGGGAATGCTGCCTTTTTCTGAGAGATCCTCTTTTTCTGAAGGCTTGTCTTTTTCCCGCGCTGTATCTTGTGCAATTTCGTCGTCTTTAGCCGACATACCTTTTCCCGATTGAGCCATTTTAGACGGTACAAGAAGGTCGTCAAGGGAATATTTGCTAATATTTTCACGTTTATCGTCCGGTGGCAGGTGATAAATCCTGGCCTTTTTGGAGACTTCCGACACGGTAGCTTGAATCTTATGCAAATCTTCGATATCGAATAAGTCTTTTTGCAGTTCGACTGTTTCTTGTTCGCTTAATCCCAAATCTTTTCGCGGCTTCTTCTGCGGACGCTTGACGACTGGTGGGATTGAGGCGCTCTCTGATGATAAGAATTCACGGGAAACATGCTTGTCCTTGGCAGATTCGACTCCTCCCGGAGCAAAGACATCATTCGTAGATAATACACTCTTCGGAGTCTGCGCGTTTTGCGGCGTTAAGAGGTTTTGCATCGTTAATGCTTCCTCAGGGATCTTGGCGTTCTGTGGGGCTACAAAACCCTTCGAAGCTTGCTCATTCCGCGAATCCACACTTTGTGAAGACGGCATATTTTGCGTGAAAAACGCGGACCGCGAAGTTGACATACCTTGCGGGGTCGGCATGCCAAGTGGCG
This sequence comes from Peptococcaceae bacterium, assembly GCA_009783315.1. GTDB lineage: Bacteria > Bacillota > Desulfitobacteriia > Desulfitobacteriales > Syntrophobotulaceae > WRJI01. The sequence goes on along the minus strand of WRHI01000016.1, from coordinate 22,973 downwards.
TCGGCATACCTTGTGAAGCCGGCATGCTCTGCGACGCCGGCATATTTTGCGAAACCGGCATATTCTGCGAAGCCGGCCCATTCTGCGAAACCGGCATACCCTGCGAAACCGGCATACCCTGTGACGCCGGCATACCAAGCGGGTCTGACATACCAAGGGGAGTTGGCATACCAAGCGGAGTCGGCATGCTCTGCGAAATCGGCATACTTTGCGTCAACGCGCCCTGTATCGGCACACGCTGACGCGCCGATACACTCTGAGGGATCGGCATACCCGGCTGTGTCGACATCCCCTGCGGGTTTGGCATGCCAAGCGGGGTCGGCATATCCCGCGGGGTATGCGCCGCCTGCTGTGGCGTCGTCCCCTGTGGGTTTGGCACACTCTGCAGAGGCGGAGCGTTCTGAGGACCGGAATAATTCCATAAGCCAGAATTATCCTTCTGCTGCTGTCCATCTATGGGGGAACTCTCTCTCGGGTGGAAAGCCTGCCCCGAGTTATAGTTATCATAAGTAACAAGATACTTCTCAAATGAGTCAGGTTCTGACAAGGCGTGCTCGTTTCTTGCTAAGTATTCCTTCGAAGGATCTCGCTTCTCCGCCGTATGGAAGGTCGTTTGGGCAAAATTCATGTCATTGGCGCCCACCTGATTAGCGCCGAAATCAGCGTCAACATTAATATCGGCATGAACGAAAGTATTTTTAACGATCGGCTCATCACTTCCACCCAGACTCATAACCCCATTGGTAAAACCACCGCTCCTCATTACACTGACATCAAGGATACCGGCCTGGGCAAAACCAGCGCCGCTATAATCATGGGGCGGATTGCCGAAGGCATAACCTTCACCGCCTCCGGCATCTCTTTCCCGTCTCAGATTCGCCACTTCTTCCGCCCAAGCAACAGCGGATTCGTCGGCGAGTAATCCCTGGCGTTCTTCCTCAAACACATTCTGTTTTTTCCTGCCGGCTTCTTTGATATGTTTTCTGCCAAATCCTTTGGCGCCCCTTCCTGATTCCCTCGCAATTCCCCTGCTTTGTCCTCGGCCCGATTCTCTGAACATCCCCAAGATTTTTTGCTTGGTATTTTCAAAAACACCGTTGATACCCGGATCTTCCTGGAAACCATAACGATCGTACGCAACCTGGCCCTGTGAACCCGGCATACCTTGTGAACCCGGCATACCTTGTGAACCCGGCATACCCTGTGAACCCGGCATACCTTGCGAAAACGGCATATCTTGCGAAACGGGCATTCCCCTTTGGCTGTCGTCCTCATACAAACTAAAATGATAACGAGCTGAATCGACCGCCGACGTTTCACTAGATCTTGTCATGGTTTTTTCCAGTTCCGAAATGGCTCTTTCTATGTGTTCTAGCTGGTTATACAACAATTGGGTTTTCGCCGCGTCATGAGCCGCAGTATAGAGTTTTTGCATTGTGTCAATTTTTTGCGCCTTGAGTTTTGGCAGCAAAGTGGCCGCATCTTCACCCGGCGTCAGACCAAAATTCTCGCTGAATTCGTTCATCTAATCCTCCTCTTCACCTGTTTCAAGGCAAAACAACACAGACCCTTTTATCTTTCAGTATACTCTATTCTCAAGCATAACTGAAGACTTTTTCGCAATCATTAGCGAAATAACGACAAATACAAAAAATCTTTTTTAATATGGAAACCATTCTATGGGATTGGATTTGGAAGGTTCTTCCTCCTTGACCATGGCAAAATTTTGCCCTCTGTAAAAATTCTGCTATGATAGACAAAGCATAGGATATGTGCAAAAGAACAGAAAACAATCAAGGCTGATTTCAAGCAAAAAAGGAGGTTCCACCATGACAGACAAAGCAAAAGGTGTTCTGGAGAAAATTGTCCTCGCCGGCATCGGCGCCATGGCGATCACGACGGACAAAGCCAAAGAAATCGTCAACGAATTGATCGCCAGAGGCGAACTTTCCGTTGAACAAGGCAAAGCCATCAACGAGGAACTCAAACACTCGATGAAATCCTGGGGGGCCGGCAGCAACTTCGCAGACAACCTGGAAAACCTCGACAAACTGGACGCCGATCAACTCGCCGCTTTGAAAGCCAAGCTTCAAGACCTTGAAACCCAGCGTAACGCGGCGCAACAAAACGACGCCTGATGAACCCATCCCGTCATCGCAAATCTCATCCCAAAAAGCTCAGCCAAAAAAAGCGGGTAAGAGCCATCATGGGGATTCTGAAAAAGCGCGGCATTGTCCGCGGCTTGACGCCTGAAAGGCTTTACCTCATTCTCAGCGATCTGGGGCCGACCTTTATTAAGCTTGGCCAGATGCTATCGATGCGCTCCGACCTGCTGCCGCAAGCTTACTGTGATGAACTGGCCAAACTCCGGACCATCACCAATCCCATGGATTTCGACGAACTCAAAACCATTCTTCGTCAGGAATATGATCAGAATCCGGACGATATTTTCGCTTGCATAGACGCCGAGCCTATTGGCGCGGCGTCTGTGGCGCAAGTCCACCGGGCCAGACTGATCACCGGCGAAGACGTCGTCATCAAAGTCCAGCGTCAAGGCATCTATGAAACCATGGCCGAAGACATCCTCTTGCTCAAAAACGCCGCCACGCTCTTCAAAACCGTCGGCATATCCGACGAACAGCTGGATTGGCGCATGGTGTTAGACGAAATGTGGCATGTGGCCAAACAAGAAATGAACTTTGCTCTCGAAGCGACCCAAATGCTGGAGTTCCAACGCCACCACAGAGACGTCAAATACCTGGCTTTTCCCCGGGTCTACACCCAGTACTCGAACACCAAAGTCCTCGTCATGGAAACCATCCAGGGCTTCAACATAGACGACACTACAGCCCTGAAAGCTCAAGGCTACGATCTGGAGGAAATCGCGCAAAAATTAGCACATAATTATGTTAAGCAAATTCTCGAAAACGGCTTTTTTCACGCCGACCCACACGCCGGCAACATCAAAATCCGCGACGGCAAAATCATCTGGATCGATCTGGGCATGATGGGCCGCCTGACCTTGCGGGACAAAGAGCTGTTCGCCGCCATGATCCGCAGCGTCATCGACAACGATCCCGGCAAACTGACCGAAGCCGTGCTCGCCATCGGTGTTGTCAGCGGCACTATCGACCATGCTGAACTCGCCCACGACTTAGACAGCATGATCATCCAGTACGTCCAACAGGATTTTCGCACTATGGATTTCCTGCGGCTGTCGGAAGACCTGTTCCGCATCCTCCGGAAACACCGGATCGCGCTACCCCAAGGTATTTCCATGTTGGCCCGGGGGTTAGTCACCCTCCAAAGCATCCTGAGCATGCTCAGCGACGCCATCAACTTCCTCAGCATCGCCAGCGGTTATTTTGCCGGTGATCTGCTCAAAAACCTTGATCCTCAGAAAGAACTCAGCCTCATGCTCCGCACAGGCTACGCCTCCCTGAAAAAATCCCTGGAAATCCCCGACCAGCTGTCCACAACCCTGCAATCCTTCAACCGTGGCCGGACCCGTGTCAAAATCGAATTTTCCTTCTCCGACAGCACAAAAAACCATCTGGACACCATCACCCGCAAACTGGCTTTTTCCGTCATGTCCTCCATGCTGTTCGTCGGATCAGCCATCTTATGCCTCACCGACACAGCGCCCAAGATTATCGGCATTCCGATCCTGGCTTTTTTAGGGTACACCAGCTCACTGGTTCTCGCGGGCATTTTTATTCGGGGGCTGCTGAAAGGCAGTTGACAATGGACAAGGCTGATATCCTTCAGCCTGTGGACCAATGGACAATGGACAATGGACAATGGACAATGGACAATGGCAAGGCTGATATCCTTTAGCCTGTGGACCAATGGTCGAAGTCTTTCGGCCTGTGGATCATCGTACAATGCCTTATATTCCCGGCTTTTCCAATACCGCCGATAAATCCAGCACCGGTCCATATCCGCCGCCGCCAGCGTCTTGATAGTGCCACCATTCATTGTAGTATATTTCGAACCCGTGTTTTTCCATGACTTGACGTAATAACTGGACATTTTTTCTGGCTTCTTCGCTTTCAACGTTGCCGAGATCATGGTTGGCCAGGACGGAAAAATCATCGAAATCCGTGGGCATCTCCACCGCCAACCCGTTGGCGTCAGCCAACGTCGCGTCTATTGTCGTTCCATAGGAATGCCTGGAGTACCCTTTGTTGGGATCAGCAATATAGCGTGGATCCAATACGGCTTCCCACATCTTCCATTGAGCTTCCGGCGGCCGGTAAGCGTCCCAGATCAGCAGCGAAAGGTTGTGCTCTTTGAGCTCCGCAACAACCCCTTTAAGTTTTTCCGCAGTGCTTTTGCGCAGATAAGCCTTGTCCGAATCATAAAAAGGCTGCTGCAAAAAATTGCGGTCTGTATAATATCGGATATCCTTTTTCAATCCCGGAACGTATTGGAGAGCTTCGACCATGTTTCCGGCGTTTTGGGTTGTCAACGGAGCATAATTGTACGGATTCTCCGGAAATTCTTGCCCTACGCGGTTTTGGAGTTCTTCCGTCGTTAAGACAGCAAGACGCTCAACCGCGTTTTGCGCCAGCGCCGCATCTTCTATAGGCGTAGGCTGGTAATCGTTGGCAACCATCGACGGATTGCTGTTGACGGAACAGGGAATCACTTCAGGCGCTGCCAGCGTCACCCGACCTCTCCCGTCAACAGTGACATCCAGCTGCCATATCCCTGTCAGCTTGGTATCGGAATTGACCGATTGGTTGCCGCCAAAACAAAAATTTCCCAGACTGTAGACAATATATCTGTCCTTATAGATTTCGGTCGGCTGCAACATATGGGAATGGTGGCCCAACACCACATCCACACCCTTATCAATCAGAAAATGGCCCACGTTAACCTGTCTCAGGTTGGGCGTTTTGACACCTTCATCGCCCCAATGGATCTGCACAACCAGAAGATCACATTCCGGCCGGAGAGCCTCAATTTGGGCCGCGGCATTGTCCAGGAACTCTTCAATATCAACGCCGCGTTCATTTTTGCCGAGCAAATTCAAGCCGATAGAACCAACCCGGATACCGTTTACAGTCACAAGAGCCTGTTCGTCATATCCGGTATATGCAATACCTGCCTCAGCCAAAATTGCCGCCGTCTCAGCGTATCCCCCATCTTGATAATCGTGGCTATGATTGTTGGCGATATTGACAATATCAATGCCGCCTTTCTTGAGAATATCAACATAATTAGGCGCTCCGTAAAACCAGTAGGCATTGTTTCCTTGCTCCGGTTTGGGTTCCAACGCGTGCTGATGCGTATCAGCCGTAAGCACCCCTTCCAAATTAGCGAAAGTCAAATCATCGTTACACAGAATATGGGCAACGTTGGCCAGATAGTAGGTTTCATCTTTGGTTTTGGCCAGATCAAAAAACGTTTTCGCCACGCTGCTGCTGGCATAGCGGTCGTCGCACCCTAACGTACAATCACCAACAGCGCTGATCTTCATTGATCTTGTCACCAAAACTTGTTCTTGATCCAGTTCATGGGGCAACACCGCCAAAGACTCTGGAAAAGAGGGTTCAAACGCAGCCGGATTGTTTTGCAACGATTCCGATAGACCGCAAACACCAATTAAAATAATTAAGACCATAAAAAGTCTGAAACGATGGTCGCGTTTGTCCATGTATTCCCTCCATTTTTTTAGCCGGCCGGTGTCTTTCATCTGCCAAATATCCTTTCAACTAAAACGCCGCTATTGCGTTAAAACGCGAAACGATACATCTTCCTATCTCTATATCGAATTATACTGACAAAATCCTATAAAGTCCAACATTTTCTGAGCGTCGAAATCGGTTATTTTTCCCAAAAAAATGGGTTGGATTCCGTATTATTGCCCCGAAACGGGTGTCCACACACTTTTTTCCCAAACAATATTTGGATTTTACATCCTGCCGATAGAATGGAATTGCTACCGTTACGAACCACATCATGTTCAATTGGGAGGCAACATGAAAATCGCCTATTTTACCGATACCTACGCTCCCGAGGTTAACGGCGTTACAAATACCCTGACCAAACTGAGCGGCTATCTTGAGAACAAAGGCATCCGGCACACTTTTTTCGCGCCCGCCTACAATGACGGCGACCCTGACATGCCGGTGCGCAGATTCAAAACCGGCACGCGTAAATCTGTTGCTGTTCTTACCCCGCTAACGCGCCCCCATGAAGAAATGAGCCTCAAAAAAGTTCACCGTTTTCCGGGGATCAAAGTCAGTATCTCACCCAATAGCTGTCTGGCTTTTCCAAAAACCAAACAGATCTTCACTCTGTGCGACAGATTTGCTCCCGATCTTGTTCATGTTACGACCGAATTCGGCATCGGGCACAAAGGTATGAAATACGCCGTATCCCGCAAGCTGCCCCTGATCATGAGCAGCCATACCGATTACTGCAAATATCTTTCCTATTACGGTCTCAGCCCGCTTGAACCTTTCGCAGAAATGTACTTGAAACGTTTTTTCAAACCCGCTCATAGGGTCCTGGCTCCCTCCAAATACACCATGGAACATTTGCGCCAAAAAGGCTATGACAATCTCGGCGTTTGGTCAAGAGGCATTGATGCCGTCCGGTTCAGCACCGGCCATCGTAGTAACCAGATAAGGAACGATCTGGGTATTGGCGACAGATTCGCTTTCCTCTATGTTGGCCGGATCTCCCCTGAAAAAGGACTTCATCTGCTGCTCCGCGCCATCGGCAGCATCAACAAAGCTTATCCCGGCAAAGCTGTGTTTATTTTCACCGGCGACGGCCCCTATGCGGATACAATCCGGCAGTCGGGGTATGACAACGTCATTATGACCGGATTCAAACACGGCTCCGAGCTTTCCGCCATCTACGCATCCTGTGATTGCTTCGCTTTCCCCTCCGGTACCGAGACTTTTGGCAACACATGCCTGGAAGCCATGGCCAGCGGTCTCGCCATCGCGGGCATAAACGGCGGCGGCGTCACAGACTACCTGGTTCACGGCGAGAACGCCTTGCTCTGCTCGGACGGTGACGTTGACGGATTCGTGAGCAACCTGACAGAGTTGATGAACAACCAGCTTCTGCGTCGCGAGCTGTCAGCAAAAGGACGGCAAACCGCCTTGGCCAAGGACTGGAACCGGGTTTTTGACAATTTGCTGTCTGAATACGAAACAGTCATCCGCGAGAACGTTCCGGCGGAACGGTTCTTCGCGCGAGTGTCCTAATAGATATTGATCCTATCCCGCAATGTTGTAGTCTCGTTATGCCGAACTGTACGCAAAGAAAGAAAGGAAAAGGTGAACGCGGATGAGGATTACCATCGCCGGAGCCGGATACGTTGGTCTGATTACCGGCGTATGTCTGAGCCATCGGGGTCGGGATATTACGCTGATTGATCCCGACGCGTCGAAAATCGCTCTGCTTCGGGAAGGGCACGCGCCAATTTTCGAGAACGGCTTGCCGAAGCTCCTGGAAGAATGTGGCGAGAAGATGTCATTTACAACGGATCCACAGAAAGCTTATGCCCGGGCGGATGTGATTGTTTTTGCCGTGCCGACTCCCGACCGGCGGGACGGCAGCGCCAACCTGGCATATTTATTTGAGGCCTGCGCTCAAGTCGCTTCCTTTTGCGAAAAAGGATGTTTCGTTGTGGTGAAGTCCACCGTTCCCGTCGGAACCTGTGACAAAGTGGAACGGTATTTTGACAGCAACACCAGGCCCGGTCTCTTCCGGGTGGTTTCCAATCCGGAATTTCTGGCCCAAGGAACCGCGATAGAGGATACTTTGCGCCCTGCCCGGATTGTCATTGGCGCCGGTGATGATAACGCGGCCCAGTCGGTGCGGGAGATCTACGACGGTTTTGACAGCACCTTTGTCATAACCGACAGGAGAACCGCCGAGATGATCAAATACGCCTCCAATGATTTTCTCGCTTTGAAGATTTCATATATTAACGAGATCGCCAACTTATGCGAAATTGTCGGCGCGGATTCCGAAACCGTCTCCCTGGGCATGGGGCTTGACCCGCGCATCGGCCTTCGGTATCTGCGACCTGGCACAGGGTACGGCGGCAGCTGTTTCCCCAAAGACACCAAGGCGCTGCATTGGCTGGCTCGCTACCACGATTATGAACTGAAAACCATCAAAGCCACTATCGAAGTCAACGAAACCCAAAAAATCCGCCTGTTCAAAAAAGCCAAGAAATATTACAAGGACCTGCAAGGGGTTATTGTAGCCGTGCTGGGTCTCGCTTTCAAACCCGGCACCGACGATCTGCGAGAAGCGCCATCTGTTGACGTAATCCAACTTCTGGCGGAAGAGGGCGCGGTGGTTCGGACTTGGGATCCCGCGGCGGCCGCCCGGTTTGCCCAACAGTACCCAGATCTGGTTCTGGCCTGTCCCACTGTTGAGGAAACGCTGGGCGGCGCCGATCTCTGCCTGATCATGACGGAGTGGGATGAGATCATATCATATGACCCAAACGATTTCGCGCGGTTAATGCATACGCCGATTGTCATCGACGGACGCAATTGCTATACCCCCGGCGCTTTCACCGGCAGTGGGGTTCTGTACGATTCCGTAGGCCGTCAGGTTGTAAACAGCGAAGTTATGACAAGAATCGAGGCCTGCTCATGAAAACCAGCATGATTGCCGACGGGCTGAAAATCCTTTTCGGCGCCATACCGGGACAGCTTGTCATTCAGATAACCAACCACTGCAACGGCGCATGCCCCCAATGCGGCATGAGAAAAACAGCCGCCGGGGCCAGACACATCCTGCCGCCGGAAAAAATCAAACACACGGTGAAACAGTGCGCCGAACACGGTTTTGAGGCGGTGTCTTTTACCGGCGGCGAACCTTTTCTCAACATGAATCGCCTCTTCGACCTGCTCGACGACGCCGGGCAGAAGGGCATCCCTTATTTGCGAACCGGTACCAACGGCTATATGCTCGCGGACGCCGATGCCGCGCAACTCAACGACTTGGCCGCGCGCCTAGCCGGGACAAAGATCAGAAACTTCTGGATCAGCCTGGATTCCGCTGACACCATCACCCACGAAACCATGCGGGGGCTTCCCGGCGTGACCGCCGGTATAAGGAAAGCGTTGCCGGTTTTTCACGCCCACGGCGTTTATCCTGCCGCGAATTTGGGGATCAACCGCAATATCAGGGGTGAACCCATCCCACGGCTTACAGAGTCTCAGCCCGATGAACCCCAAACCGGCGAACCCCAAGCCGGCAGAACCACCGAAGCTAATGAATTCCTCACAGCGTTTAAAGATGGTTTTACGGCTTTTTTCAACAAAGCGATTGATTTGGGGTTCACCATGGCCAACGTCTGTTATCCAATGAGCTGCGACGACAAAACCTTCGACGACCCCGCTTATGGAGCTATTTCGGATGACTATTGCGTCAGTTTTTCGCCCCGGGAACGGCGGCTTGTTTTTCGGGCGCTGCTGGAAACCATCCCCGCTTTCCGAAATAAAATTAGGATATTTTCTCCTCTATCCGTGCTGTACGCCTTGTCCGAAGAGGACGACGCCCTGATGTTTCCCTGTCTGGGCGGCATTCGCTATTTCTACATGGACAGCCGGGACGGCCGTATCTATCCCTGCGGTTACCTGGGAGACCGGGATCTGGGCGACGATTTGGACGAAGTGGTCAAACAGGACAACCGGGGAAAGCCCCACTGCCAGAAATGCCATTGGGAATGCTTCCGGGACCCGTCCCAGCTCTTTGGCCTGGCTCGGTACATTGTCCGGCATCCGTTGGGTGCGCTGGTTCAAAAGAAACCGCACCCCCATCTGCTGAAACTGTGGTTTGGGGATCTGCGATACTATATGAAACATGATTTTTTTAGCGGGAGAACCGTGCCAAAATTAAAGGAGGCTGTTTGTGATGAAAGTAGGCAACCATTACAAAATGGGTCGGCTGATTTGCCGGAAAATGGCTGAAAACAATATGCCGCTCTCCAAGATCGCCTTTATACTGGGTAACCTCGCCCCAGATTTGTTTTTTTCCTTTCTTTACCGCCCCCATCTGCGCCATTCCTCCTCTCCCCATATGAGCCGGCTGATCCACAAGCTGTACACGGATGGCCTTGTCCCCAACCGTTTAAGGTTTTCCTATTGTTTGGGCAAGCTGACTCATTATATCTGCGACTTTTTTTGTTATGCCCACACCCCGGCATTCCAAGGCACGATGCGCGAGCATATCCATTATGAAAAGAAACAAACGGTACGCGACGGCGATATGCCGCTTTTTGACCGTCAGAACAGCGTGAATCTCAGCCTGGCCGATCTAACCGATACTCTCAACAGTTTCATCACCAGGAACGAACAGCTCCTTGCGCAAGACCCCGAAATGGCCCACGCCGATATTCCCATAGCCGTACACGCGGCAACTTGGGCCGCGTCGGCCGCTTACCTGCACGCGGAAGAAGCTGTGCTTTCAGCAACAGCGCAGGTGGCGGCAACCCCTGACGAAAGCTCCACTTTCAGGGCCGATCTTGAAACACTTGCTGCAGAGATGACCGGCTGACACCAAACAACTCATCCTAAAACAACTCGTCCTGCTCCTCGACTAGTACTCTACCACACCCAAATCGCCTAATAGATTGCAAGTATTTCGGCACGAGGCAAGGAAGAACCGACGACGCATACCGGGCGTCTGCTAGGAGGGACTGACGAAGTATCGTGCCGAAAGACGAAGCAAGATATTAGGTGATTCGGGTGTGGTAGAGTACTAGGATTAGGATTATGAACGGGGACACTTATCGCGGGGATGTGAACGCGGCGACAACAATCACCAAGCATCACCTTTTGCCCCTTAATTGCAAAAAATACCTCCGAAGGCGCATCCCCATTTCATTAACCAGCCGTTTCACATAACGAAAGGGCTCGCTCCATCGCGCTTCCGGCGCGCCTGCCTCTGTCCAAACCGACGGGTTAGCCGCGCCGGCCCGGGCTTGCTGGCTGAACATATCCTGCGAATTGATCACCAAATCCGACGGCGGCCTACGTTTGACATATCGGCCGTCAGCAAACTGCTCCCAAGCTTTTGTATTGTCCATCAGCATCGTCTCCAACATATCATAAATTCGCTGCTTGAGATCCGCGTCCAAGACCGGGCAGGCGATTTCAACCCGGCGTTCCGTATTACGCGTCATGAGATCGGCGGAAGCTATATAGAGCTTTTTGTCATCCCCGACGCCAAAACAAAAAATCCGGGAATGCTCAAGAAATCTACCGACAATACTGATGATTGTGATGTTCTCTGTCACACCGGGAACACGGGGCACCAGGCAGCTGATTCCCCGAACAATCAAAGAGATTTTGACACCGCTTTGAGAGGCCTCCATGAGTTTAATCATGATTTCTTTGTCTGTCAAGGAATTGCACTTGATAATGATCCGGCCTGTTTCACCCTTTTCCGCTTTTCTTTGCTCCTGTTCGATACCTTGGATAATCCGTTCTTTAAAATGTTGGGGCGCTACCCACAAATGCGTATAATCCCCGTCCAGATTGCCCAGCAAAAGCTTGCTGAAAAACTGGACGGCATCCCGCCCGATCTCCTGGTTGGCCGTAACAATGGAAAGATCGGTATACAGTTTAACCGTTTTTTCATTGTAGTTACCGGTGCCGATCTGGGTTATGTAGTAGATTTTGCCGAAATCTCTCCTGGTGATCAGGCAGATTTTAGAATGCACCTTATACCCCGGCGGTCCGTAAATCACCTGACAACCAGCCTCGTCCAAGCGCTGGGACCACTCGATGTTGTTCTCTTCATCGAAACGGGCGCGCAACTCCATCAGCACAATAACCTCTATGCCGTTTTCAGCGGCACGTATCAGGGAATCGGCCAGCTTCGACTGCATATCGATCCTGTACAAAGTTATCTTGATGGACAGAACCGCCGGGTCGTCCGCCGCCTGTCTAAGCATTTCCAGAAAAGGCGACATGCTCTCAAAAGGATAAGAAAACAGCTGATCTTTTCTCTGGGCCATCTTGACCAGATCCCCTTTCTTTTCCAAAGGGTAGACATTGACGGGGATGTGAGCCGGCCTAACAAGATTTTTTTTGTTCGCCCCGGTTTTTTCCTCCAAGATATAGCAGTAAGAAAGGTTAATGGGCGCGGAAGACAGGAATATTTGGTTTTCATTCAAGTTCAATCTGCTGCGCAAAAAATCCCTAAACAAGCCGCCGACTTTGTATTGCAGCTCCAAACGCACCGGCGCCATCCGCTTGCGCTTCTTCACCGTCTTGCGCATGAATTGCCTGTAATCAATATCATCATCCATCACACTGTCTTCTTCCGTATCGATATCGGCGTTCCGGGTGACGGCCAGGATGGTTTTTTCCTGAACGTGATAAGGATCAAAGGCAAGATCGGCAAAGTGATAGATCATATCCTCAAGCAAAAGATACCTGGATTCCTCCAGGCAAAAAATCCTGTCCAAAGCCTGCGGAACCGCGATAAGCCCGAACACGGACTTGTTTTTTTGCTGGAGGGTCACGGCTACATACAGATGCTTGTTATCCATGTGGGGAAAAGGATGTCGGCTGTCGATAACGTGGGGCGACAGCAGCGGCAAAATGTTTCTTTCAAAGTGTTTTTGGACAATTTTCGCTTCATCGGCGTCCAAATCGCTCATTTTTAGATGATAGATCCCTTGCCGCTCCAAGTCGCTGGTGACAGCTTGGAAATAACGGTCTTTCAGGGCGTACAGTGAAGACGTCTGACGGAATATCGCCTCCAGCTGCTCCCCGGCGGACATGCCCGTTTTGTTGTCATAATACTCAGGAGCGTACAACAAATAATCGGTCAGGCAACCGACTCTGATCATATAGAATTCATCCAGATTGCTGTTGAAAATCGCAATGAACTTCAGGCGTTCAAAGGGCGGGTTGGCGCTGAAATCAGCTTCCTCCAGAACCCGCTCATTGAACTTCAGCCAAGAAAGCTCACGGTTTTGCATGCATTTTCTGATATCAGCTTTCTTCATCCGGCTTCAACACCCTATCCAACAAGTAGCCTTCACGGATTCCGTACTGGCTGATCTTTATCGTTTCGCTACCAAAGGTTTTGATGGCCTGCCGTAAAATCGCGAGGCCTGTAGAAATGGTCAGCATACGGTCCGGAATGGCCTTGTACACCGTGCTGTAGATATGATCTTTATTATTCCTCAGGAGTTTATCAATGGTTTGCACATGGGAAGCCTGAACACCGTTCTCCTGAGCCGGTAGATCAAAAAGAGCCCGGGACAGCTTCAACACAGCCCTCATGGTTCCCCCGCTCCCCACCAGCAACGGATACTTCTCAGTGCCGGCCCAGTCAATACCGTCAAACCGCTCCTTAATCAATGCTTTAATCTGTTTCCGTTCGTTTTCTGAGGGAACGATCTTCTTAACACATTTCACAGACACATTCAGACAGCCAATGGGAAGGCTGATGAGGTTCACAACCTGTTTGTCCCGAAAATGAACAAATTCCGTGCTCCCCCCGCCAATGTCAATCATTATGCCGTTGTCGCAGTCCATGAATCTGGCAACCCCGGCAAACCCCAAAGCGGCTTCTTCATCGCCTTCCAGAATGTCCGGCGTCAAGAGTGTCTGCTCTGCGATGGTCTTCGCCGCCTCATCTCTGTTTTTGATATTCCTGAGCGAAGCGGTGGCGAACAACCGAACGTTGGCCGGTTCGACGAACCGGGAGGCGCTGTCCTTGAAATGATTGATGACTTCGCAGGCCTTTTGAATACCGTCCCCGTGCAAAACCCCTTTTGCTACATAACCGGCAAGACCCGCGACGTCCTTTTCGCTGAACGTCTTGTGGATTTGGTCGTTCTCACAATTGTAAACAGAAAGCCGTATGGAGTTGGAACCCAAATCAATAACCGCATAATCCATAGGATAAATCTCTTCCCTTCTCCAAGCCCTTTTGTGTGTCGGCTTAGCTTATGCATATTTTTATACAAATATCGTACACAGCAGAGCATAATGCGTCAAGCAAGTTGTGTAAGATTCATGTAAATTTTTTGTATGGTGCAGGTAGCATACCTATCACCCTCTTTATAACTCTATTTGCTTATCATCCTGAAATATATAGCCATCCGATTTTCGTTTGTCTTGAAGTGCCACCCATGCTTGCCAACCTTTGTCGCGCAGTAAGACGTTGTCATGCTCTAAAGCAGGGTTTCTCTCAAAAAAAGCAACAATCTTGCCGCATGGATACTCAGCGCACAAAGCACACATATTGACGCCTTTGTCCTTCGCGCAAATTCTAATGGAGCAGCCGGGATCTCCACTCCCATCCTTGCACGAAGAGCACATGCCCTTCTCATCCATCCCTTTCAGGAACGACCAGAACCCATCGCCACCGGGTATGAAGCTAATGACTTCTTCAAAGCCCGCTTTTTTCATTTCACCAAACAGAGCTTTTGCCGCAGGTTCCACTTTTGCCTTAACCGCGCAATTCTCGCAATAAAGCCCGCAATAACAGACATATCTTTTGTCTATACTTCCTGTCATTGCTTCATTTTCATTTGAGGCTGCCCATTTCCTGCACTGCTCAATACGTTTGCCGTTATCACCCTGTTCTTTATCGTTAGCAAATTGGTTGAGCAGGTCGCAGGGGAAGTCAGAACAATTACCACAATGGGAAAACCCTTTTCCCTCACAACAGTTCTTTACAGGACAGAAATCTCCCCAAAATGGCTTTTCGATATATACGCAACCGCCGCAGTTCATTTTCTCGCGATACTTGCACTCGCCGCAAACGATACCACATCTTGATTCAATCATGTTCGGAACCTCCGTTTTTTACTTCATCGTATCACGTCGAACCTGACAGCAGTGCGTCTTGTTTACCTGTGCATGGAAATTATTTTTTCGGCTGTTTTTTTCAAATCATCGGCAATATAATCCGGCTCCAACACCCTAACGCTGCCGCCAAAACCAAGCAGCCAACTGACGACGAAGCTGCGGTTTGTGAAACTGATTTCAAGCCGCAACCCCTCCTCCGTTTCGGTATAACAATCCAATCCATAAGTCTCTATGAGTTTGTATCTTTCGGACGGGTCAAACAGGGCGACCAGTTTCGTTTCCGGGTCAAAACGCGTATTGAAGTCACGTCTTTCCGCGGGTATGTCACGGGGCGTGAAATGTTCTTCTTGCGCTGTCAGATCCCATAACCGCAGGAGCTTGAACATACGCCAATCTTGCCGCAGTTGGCAGAAGCCGAATACATACCAAGTCGTCCATTGAAAAATGAGGAAATGCGGCTCTATGCGCCGCCGCGATTCGCCTTTGTCATAGTAATAGTCGAACTCGATTACCCTTGCTTCGAGGACGGCTCTTTTTATCTGCTTAATCTTCTCAGTAAGCTGACCTTTGTAATGCGATGCGAGATCAATGACGACAGGCTCGCGCACGGAAACAACAGTATCGGAATTAATGCGGAGTTTGTCCAACACGCCTTCGACAGATGATTGCCCTGATACGCTGCCAATACCTTTGAGCGCAGCGATGATGCCTGACAATTCATCTTTATTCAACACGCTTTTGTCAAGTTTGAACCCGGCAGCAATCGAAATTCCGCCGCCGCTTCCCTGATGCGTGACAACGGGGATTCCGGCTATACACAGTGTGTCAATGTCTCGACCGATGGTCCGGCGGCTGACCTCGAATTTTTCCGCGAGCTTGGGTGCGGTTATCCGGTCATTTTGCAGCAGGATTGTCAGTATGCCCAGCAGGCGGTCTATCTTCATGTACAGCACCTCATCTTTCAATATGAGCATTATATGGGGATATCCCGAAACAAGCGATATAACAATACTTGTTATTGTGAACTCTCTCCTTCAGTTGCATCTTTATCTTTGTTGTTCCTCTCTTTCTTTTTTGTTTTTTAACAATACCGGGATCGCATAAACACCATACAATGCAATAGCTGACATACCTATAATAAATTCGAAATCAGCGTTCTTGGAAATAAACATCGTGTATACTCCAACAGCAAAAAATACTAGAAAAATTGGGCCCATCACCTTAATGTGTTTCATATCCTGGTGAAGAGCTAACCATATGCCACACAGCGCAATTACAGGAGTCAAAAACGTCCCCGGAAGATCTATGATTCGAAAAGCATTAAGCCCTCCCATGATGATAAATGCGATTATACCCCCAAGCACGACCCCTTTAAGCAGTCTCATTTCAACAACCATCCCTTCGTTTTGATTAGTCATAAAACCGAATGAAAACCGAAACAATCCTGTAGTGATCTATAATCAATATGGATGCCCATAAACTGCCATATTGCTTTCTCGATTCTTTGTAAACTAATGAAGAGGTTCTATCACGTGAGAAATAGTAATTCATTCCCCACCATTCAGCACTTTGTCCGTTTCTTCCAACATCCCCTCCATCAATATACTCCATCTCTTCTTGACCGACAAACACGTAGCTTCTCGGCATTTCCAACGCCAAATTCCCGTCAAAATAATTGTTCATCTGAATTCTCCTTTCTTGCCTGATGTGATTTCTGTTCGTCAGGCCGAGGTTTTGCCGCCAGCTTCCTTCAGATTCCGCCTCACAGCGGACAACCCTTGCCTTTGGCTACAGTTCCTACTGCCAAGCCTGTAGCGGATTTCCACCGCCAAGTCATCGCCCATGCCGGGCGCACTTAAAAAACACAAGGGGCTACGCGGCCCCTTGCATTTTAGGAAGAGTAACGATGAAAAGATTTGATCTGTCTATATTAATCCTAATCTCAACTAAAAACAGAGCCATCTTTACGGTCTATTTTCCGTCTGTCTGCGTTATCCTCCTTGTCGGGCAACCAGCCCGCCTTCGTCGTCTGCCTTGACAAACGCAAAATATCCTCGTAAATATGACTCTGTTTTTAGCTGAGATCAGGATAAGGAACAAATGACAACTGCGAAATGACAGTCACCTAACATCCCGTCGCACAAACCCATCCCAAGCCGTCAGCCAAAAGACAACCATATAGACCGCAATCACAGTCATTGCAAAGGGAACCGTTTGTCCCAAGAACGGCGTTGACTTCGTCATAATGCCGTTAAGATTCGTGTTGGCAATTTTCGCCAACCAGTCCATTGGGAATATGGAATGATGGAATTAAATTGAATCATTCTCAAACTGAAATACTCTCAGACTTGATCTCAGATCATTTATGCTGTAGTATCATTCATAGGCTGAAAGCCACTGAGAGGTGATTGTCAATGCGTAGCCAATATGTAGATAGCGTCATATATAATGGCGGGATAGATAAAAAATCCTATCTTAACAGGTTGCCAGTCCTTCAATACCTTTCTGTGAAAAAAGAAATTATTTTTGAAAATACGATGACTTTTTTCGTTGGTGAAAATGGTTCTGGCAAATCAACGCTGATCGAAGCTATTGCAGTTGGAATGGGGTTCAATGCGGAAGGCGGCTCGAAAAACTTCAATTTTTCCACAAGAAAAACAACATATGAATTGTCTGACTGTTTAACGATAGCCAAATCCACCTTTTATAAGGATGGTTATTTTTTGCGTTCAGAGAGTTTTTATAATGTTGCTTCCAACATTGAAGAACTTGAAGTTACAGGTTATGGTGAGCGATCATTGCATGAACAATCACATGGCGAAAGTTTCCTGGCTCTTTTTCAAAACAGATTCCGTGGTAATGGACTATATATCCTAGACGAACCAGAATCCGCACTATCTCCTTTACGCCAAATGACATTGCTTGCTGAAATCCACCGTCTTATTGAACATAACTCCCAGTTCATTATTGCCACGCATTCACCAATTCTGCTTGCTTATCCGAACGCAACTATTTTGGAGTTTTCCGAAACAGGTATTGAGAAAGTAGAGTACACGAAATGTCAACACTTTAATATTTATAAACAATTTTTTGATAACCCACAACGCATGATCAAATATTTATTGGAAGATTAATCATCTGACATCCTGCAGGAACGATTATGCCCCGAATTATCCAACATCGGCATTCGTCGAACTATTTGCAGATTGATAAGCACAACCAAATCAGACCTCTTCGGTTAGAGCATAGTTCTGCATGATATAAAACACGTTGTTTATTCATCGAACGACGCCGGTGGTCCCTGTTGCCCATTGATAAAGCTTCGACATATTCATCATACCACTCCAGGAATGGATGAAAAAGTGCTTCTTCCGCCTGTTTCCTAGCTCTGATAGCGTCGTTAACGTCGTCGTAGCAGCCTAAATGCCTAAATGATATCGCTTTCCTTTAAATCAACATCCGGTCTTTCCTGCAGACACAGCTTATAGGCCTCTTCTCCATCAGCGGCAAGCCCGCAGACTCGGATTTCTTCATCTCTTTCTAAATCTTTCTTGAGCCCATCGCGCAGAAAAAAATCATCCTCCGCTACAAGAACCTTAATCATTTGGCGCCCACCCCCTCGATAATCTTCTTCTCTGTTTTCCCGGTGACAGGAACAGCCGCCCGAACAGCGAAGCCCTCTCCCTTAGCGGAACTGAATTGAATCTGTCCGCCTATATGCCGGACAGCCCTTTCCATTCCCGTCAGACCCAAATGATAGACTATAAACAAATCGGCAAGAGAATAGCGAAACGCCGGGACGTGCTGGATATGACCCAGGCGGAGTTGGCAGAAAAAGCCTTACTGAGCGCCACCTACACCGGTAATGTGGAGCGTGGCGCGAAGTGCAGCATCGAAACCCTGATGAAGCTATGCGCCGCTTTGGGCGTTACCCCGGATTATCTTCTTCTTGGCGTTGACAAGGAATATCGCAGCGATTCGCTGGAGGACGTCAAGGACGCCATATTCCGTTGCAGCCCGAGAAAGAAAAAGGTCGTTAAGAGCTTCATTGAATGGTATGCGGAACAGGATGTATAGGAAAATCTGCTCGGCCGCGTCTCTACTTCTGTTTACAGATCAATGGAACAGCCTTTTTTAAGAGCTTTCGTTGATCATTTTGAGAGCTGTGTCTATATCGTAACCTTCTCTGATCAATTTAGCCAGCTGTGTTACGCCTTCCGCTTTGCCCTTCTGCTCTGCCTCTGGCTTCGCCCATAACTTCACTCCTGGCTTCCGGCTAGTACTCCGCCAAGCCAAAAAACAATTATTGCCTCGCGCCTGTTATAGGTCAGACAGATCAGACCCCAGCCGGAGGGACGGGAGGGGTCTGATCTGTATCCATTTCATACAGCACAATCAATTTACGAGGAAATTGCCAAGGCTTTGGACTCCGTCAACGCTCATCATGATCCCTTGGCGGCGCGACATAGATTACCCCGTCCTTGAAACGATAAATGTTATATGAACCCCATTCCGTCAATTCACTTTGAGGCGGCTTGAATCCCTGCGGGCGGTATTGCCGAGGAACTATTGACCTCTTTATGCCCATGGTCTGCGCGTACACATAGGCGATTGTCTGTGTTTCAGCATCAAGAAGCGCGTATTCAAAGGAATCTTTATCTTGATAGACCGTGACAACCGCGCGATAACGGAATCCTGTATCGGTTATGGTTGGCTTCTGGATCCTGCCTACATACGATATTTCTATGGATTCCAGCCGTTCCCTTTCGCGGACAAATTCATCCTGCTCATAGGAACAAACCAAATAGAGCTGATAGGAATTATCAAACAGCCCTCCGTTGCTGCAATAGTAATAGTAATCATTAACCTGGGCGGCTGGCGGCAACGCTTTGGGGAAAATCTCAAGCAGACTGTGTATCCCTTCTTCTTCAAATGCAATATGCCCGGAATATTTGCCATATTCCGCAATATCCCGCGTGGTATATGAATCACCCATAAACAACACCACTACAGCGATGACCCCGGCCAGCCATAGAAGGGCAAGCACTCCCAATGCTGAATAATACAGTTTCTTATTTTTTTTGATGCGTTTTTTATAGGTCATGACTTTTTGCATCTCCACATGTTCGCTTTCGTTGAGCGATGGCATAACAACCTGTGCGTCTGTTTCATAGAGTTCTCTGCAGGCGCCGCATTCCTTAATGTGCGCCAGCACCTCTTTCTTACTGCTCTCGCTGGCAACACCGTCTTTGACAAGGGGAATCAGATCCTGAATCATGTCGCATTCACATTTCATAACCATTCTCCTTCAGCTTTTCTTTGAGCTTGACCCGTCCTCTGTGGTATATGACCTTGGCGGAGTTTTCCGATATGCCAAGCAATCTGGATATTTCTGAATAGGGGATATCCCGAAACAAGCGATATAACAATACTTTTGATGTAAGGCTGGGCAACTGATTCATAATGGATATAACATCTCGTTCGAGAGAATCCCCGTCTTGAAGGGAGTATCCGGCGAATTCGCTGATCGCTTGCGCTTCAACTCTCTTTTGCCTGCGCTCTTTTCGTAAAGAAGCGCAATAAACCTTGTGAGCTATGGAACAAAGCCAGGTTTTGATCTGGCAGGCACCTTCGAAACGATGAATACTTCTATATGCCTGAAAGAATGTTTCCTGTGTTAACTCTTCAGCCTTGAATTCGTTGCCACTGCATAAGCGGATAAGGAATCTGCGAACGTACAGCAGATTTGCCGCGTATATGTCATCAAAAGTATCGTTTCTCATTATGCCTTCTTCCTCATGACATCATTTATCTGTTCTCTTCATCTGATTTTTATTGATAGCCAGCCAACAATAGAAACTGGGTTATCCTCCACGCAATAACCGCCGTACAGACGAGCGCGCTAATCGTCAAGATAACGACACCCTCTCTCTTTCTTTTCCTCTTCAACAAAACTATCCCATAGATAACTCCCGTTAATGGAAGAACATAAATTATCATAAACATCAGAATCATCATTGCCAAAAAGGCCAAAGTCGCAAGAATCTCCATTTTCGGCCACTTCCTTTCCAATTGTCACGTTCCATGATCAATGATCTGTGGCGAATCCATGGACTAACCGCAGAAAGATTGCGCTGCCGCCTCATTGCCTCCTTCTTCATAGCATGATTTATCTCTCTTATCCGTTAGTGTCCTCTCAGTGTAAAAGGTTTGTCCCAATTGGAGACGATGATGGAGCCATTGCCAGGTTTCAAGGCCTTGATCAGTCCGTCCTGGGTAACAGATATAACGTCTTGAGTGGTTGATCTGTACTCGACTTCCTGATCGGCCTCTTTAGGGGATATGACAGTATTAATCCGATAAGTTGTCCCCACAGCGAGCACGAGATACGTTGAACGTATAGCCATAGTCTTAGTGCCGATTTTCACTGGTTGTATCTCTTCACAGGGCGGAAAAAGCGCCGCCGCCGCTTCATTGATGAAGATGATTTCCTCCTGATGATCCGCTACAATGATCGGATCATCCAAGCCATAAACGATTTCATTCAGCGCGGCTGGTATGACATTCATGAACTCATATTTGGCAATCGCGACAAGGATCAGAACAGCGGAAACAGAAAACGCGTATGGTGTATAATCCGTTTGAGAAAACACCATCGAAAGCACATGGACACCAAAGGGCAGCGCCACTACCAAACCGATAAGCCCCATCTGGCGCCGTTTTTTCGGATAAGCCTTTCTGCTGCGTAACAGGATCAGCAGCAAAGACACGGCAACATAAAGGTAGACAGATCCTATGGCAATAAAGAAGCCGGCGGCTTTCTCATACAGTCCCAACTCGAACCGGCTGAAATAGAATTCCCTGTTTGTAACAAGGATCCCATAGAATATCGCCCCAGGAACAAACAGCAACCCCTTGATGAGCGGCGGCAGATTCCTCCGTGTGAAGTTCAAAGAGAAGAGCAAAAGGCTCGGTCCAAGAAACCAAACGGTGGCAAGATAGGTAAAATTGATCGCGATGGTCTGTTCCAAAAGCGTGTTTGCGTTAACCTCCAGAAGCTGCCCGACCAGCCAAACAATGATCCAGCTCTGACAGAGGATAAAAGAGCGTAACAACTTCGCGTTGGCAGCGTTCGGGAAGCCTCGGGTCCTGTTATTTGAGAAACCTCGCGTTCTGTAACTGAGGAGTAGCCACATAATGCTGCACGCCATGAGAATAATGGAAACAGAATGAGTCAGGAATATGATCAACCAATTGATCCAATATGGCACAGCTTCCTCTCCCCGCTTCCTTCTATCAATTACCTCAATAATTCAAATAAACCTATTAATATTGTTTGTACAAATACTCATAATTGGACGCTCTAATTAGTGCAGAAACAAACAGACGGCGGTCTATTTAACTAGCTCTTTTGTGCTGCTTTTCGCAGTTATTGCTTCCGCTCAAGAGGAATTTCGTTTATCAACTAAAATTCCCAAGTTTGTATTATAAACACTATAGCGCCGCTTTGGGCGTTACCCCGGATTATCTTCTTCTTGGCGTTGACAAGGAATATCGCAGCGATTCGCTGGAGGACGTCAAGGACGCCATATTCCGTTGCAGCCCGAGAAAGAAAAAGGTCGTTAAGAGCTTCATTGAATGGTATGCGGAACAGGATGTATAGGAAAATCTGCTCGGCCGCGTCTCTACTTCTGTTTACAGATCAATGGAACAGCCTTTTTTAAGAGCTTTCGTTGATCATTTTGAGAGCTGTGTCTATATCGTAACCTTCTCTGATCAATTTAGCCAGCTGTGTTACGCCTTCCGCTTTGCCTTCTGCTCTACCTCTGGCTTCGTCCCTAGCTTCACCCCTGGCTTCCGGCTAGTACTCCGCCAAGTCCAAATCACTTAAATGGATTGCAAGCATTTCGGCATGATGCAAGGAAGAACCGACGACGAATACCGGGTGTCTTCTAGGAGGATCTGACGAAGCAGCGTGTCGAAAGACGATGCAAGACATTAAGCGATTTTGGCTTGGTGGAGTACTAGTGTCTAACCGCGTAAATTCGACAATTTATCTTTGATCTGTGACCCCTTTACCTCTCGCTTCTTCCAAATAAACGGCTTGGCGGTTTGATTGTATGCTCCAATGTATTTAGCGATGGCGTC
>WRHI01000015.1 GCA_009783315.1 Peptococcaceae bacterium | reverse complement strand
CGTATTTTTTTCGCCTTTCGGGGGCTGCGTCGGGCGGTGAGGCGCTTGGATTCTGCCGCTCCCCAACCCCTGACGCGTCCCTCATTGAACCGTATGCATGTGCCCCATGAATACCCCCGAATTGCCGGTTTTTGGAGCAATGAAACAGGGGACCGTTCTACTGATATTGCATGAAGAGATAACAAATAGGCCTTCACGGATTGAACCACCCGTCCGTTCACGTGGTTGTTTTCAACAAGGATATATCAATATTTGAAAAGGGAGAACCATAAGAGGGTTCCTTATTCTCGTGTGCATTGTGTTTTATAGCCAACGAAAAATGAACCGTGGCGCATAGCCACAGTTCACTTTTTCGCTATGCAATGTGTCTTTTATCTGAGTAAACCTTCTACTTCCTCGCGGGTTAAGCCAGTGGCTAAGACAATTTTTTCGATTGGCATATCCAGTCCCAATAGGTTTTTGGCTATGATAAGACGTTCTTCTTTTCTTGTGGTAGCCATGTTCGAATCCTGATCGGATTGGTACATTCTGCGGCTACGAAAGATTGCTCGTTCCCGTTCGTCTTTGCTGATTCCTGTCAATAGGGTTCCAGCCATTTTCAACACCTCCTTTGATTCTATAACTTTGTTGGCGACTTCACGGTACTCAGGAACATTAGCGTAGCGGAAGAATACCGCCCATTTTTCCAAGTCTGTCATCTCATCAACAGGTTTCTTCAAAACCTCATCTAATTTGCTCAGTTCCACAAATACCGCATGGATCGCGTCATGCAAGAGGCCGTTATCTGTATCATGCCGCATGGAAAAGGAATTGATAAACCCTTTTCTCTCAGGAAAAAGAGGATACATGCAAAAGGTGATCTGATATGTCCGGGCTAGTTCGTCATAGGATTTTCCGATAGAACTTTGGGATGAATGCAAATCACAAAGATAATATATGCTTTTGCCAAATAAATTTTCATGTCCACCCAATAACTCTTTAATATGGCTGGCCTGCATTTCGACATCGACTTGGATATTGTTATCAGTCACACAATTCAAATCGAGCCGTTCTGCTTTTTCTTGAGAATCTCCCAGAGGGAGTTCGTTATTCCGTATGACAACATCAGTGACCGGAAGATTAATGAGGACAGAGATTAAATCTATCAACGCTGGCTTTGCTTCTGGTGAAACCAGAAGCAATTTGAAAACTCGATCATCGGAAGGCGGCAGGATGTCGATATCCATAGGAAGTATTGGCATGACCTGATCTCCCTTCTAATATGATACTATCTAATTAAATATTAAGCTAATTTGCCGCCGTTTTCAAGTCATTGCGTGTTATTTTACTGAAAGAAACAGGCGCCGTTTGGTGAGAATTGTCTACGGCATGATGAAGACCCAAAGTGAGTATAGACCATTTGTGCCTGAGCAATCTTCCGCATACTGGACTATCGCTCCCAATTATAAGCGATGGGTGTACCACTTTCCGAATCTTGATGACGCGCCAATAGACTCGCAAAGGCTGACCATTACCCGTGATGATAGGAACTGGCAAAAGGCCAAAGACTTTCCTTGTCTGGTCGAGCTGACATTACATGAGCCGGATCAGACACAACTGGCCGCACTGATTGATTTTCCGCGATTGACCAGGTTGCGGATAAACCCTAATACTCCGCCAAGCCAAAATCACTTAATATCTTGCGGCGTCTTACTGCTGAAAGATATCAGCTGTACACGCTGCTTCATAAGATCCTCCTAGATGCGCGATTGAAAAACCTGTATAATGATTGTGGAGCTGACCGGAGAGCTGATGAAGATTGACACGATTGTTGAGCTTCTGGCGGATTATGGGATCCGGGAGATCGTACGGACGGGGAAGATTGCGATTGGGCGGGGACCTGAGGTGGCGAAGGAGAATTGAGGATGGATACGCAGGGCGCGGGGGGCCGTGGATAGAGAGTACATAAATGAGATAACACGGAGAGAGGTGGAAAGAAGTGAAGAGAAAAGACAATATCTTTGATATTTCGATTAACATTATTTGCCTGATTCAATTGGTGGGAATTGTGCTCTATCTCATAGTCATATGGAACAGCCTGCCTGACCAGATTCCTGGTCACTATGGTCTGGATGGATCTGTGACCAGATATGACGGCAAAGGTATTATACTCATCGAACCTGTTTTTGCTGGGATAATGTATGTGGTTATGCTGCTGGCTGAACGATCTCCGCTGAGCTGGTGGAACACGGGCGTAACGGTTATGGAGGAAAATAAATTCCGTGTTTACAGGATTCTGAAGGACTTAATGGCTGTAACCAAATTATTAATAGTTGCTGGATTTATATGTATTACGATTATGCAATCGCTTTCTCAAATCAGACTGGGCTTGTTTCTGTTTGTATGGTTTTTCCTGCTTTTTGGCTCAATTATTTATTACATAATAAGATTAATAAAAGCGAAATAGCAGATGATATTGCCGGGGGCTGGCTCCCGCATGAATCTATTTGGCTGTCGTTATCCAGGCCACAACGAGCACGACCCAAAAAAGACGAAATACAAGCTGATCGAGCCCAAACGGGCCAAGACAGCTGTGAATGCCAATTTGGTGCGTGTCGAGAATGTGTTCCGTTTTTCAGCCAAGCCTGATTCTCGTGGCTGGCTGCGTCGGATTCAAGCTCCGGCGCCGGTGACCGGGCCTTTGACAGTTTCATAAGGCCAGTTCATTATGCCGCCAAAACTTACCGCATTGTCATATCCCATATGTTTCAGCATTTTGACGGCGCTGGTGGCCCGCATACCGCTCTGGCAATAAACCAGTATGAGACTTTTCTTGTCCGGCAAGGCCGCCGCCGCCTTTTGTTCTAGCTGATCCACAGGGATCAGAGTCGCGCCGTCAATCCTGATTGTTTTGTATTCTTCCGGCGTGCGGACATCCAGCAGAACATAATCACCGCCCTGCGCCATTTTTTCGTGCGCTTCCCGCGCGGAGATGGTGTTGCCTGCAAAGATCTTTGAGATTAAGCCCATTTTGTGTTCATCCTATCGTTGTTTTTTTGTTTGCGCCTTTTCGGGATGCGCTTTGCTGGTATTAGTATATTGCATGAACAGGGATAGGTCAACGACCGGGGCCCTCTATATGACCGATGATCGTGGGTGGGGGCAGACGCTTACTTTCGTAGAGTCCCAAGGAGCAGGTTGGCGCCCGGGATAATCCAAAGCCCGCTCAATTATGGCGGGCTTTTTCCTGTGAATCGTCTGGCTAAAGGCAAAATGGATTATCCCGGTCCCCAACCTGCCCCTCGTACCTCGATGATGCGAGGTCGTTCGCGGTCTTTTGTGGCCTTTGAATTGGGTTCTTTTGGAGCCTGACTATAGAGGACCAAAATTCATGTAATATTTAACTATCAGTTAATGAATCGTGATCAAGCTCAAGCTAAACTTTACTCATAAGCAGCCTGTCCCAAACACAAATTCAGTAAAAAGATTTTAGAGGAGGTGCAAAACGCGGGAAATATATTGGCTAAATATGATGAAGGGGGTGTCTTAGACAAGATATGAACGGGAGCCAAAATGATCAAATATTCCAGCCGCCTAAAAACCACACCGCCTCATGAAAAGGAAAAAGCATCAAAGCTGATCAATATCAAAAATCACCAATCACTTATCTTAAGGAGGAATTTTCAATGGCTAAACCGTACAGATCCCCTTTTACCAAAGGTGTTACCTTGACTTGTGCTTTCAAAAAGACTGGGACCCAATGGGCTGCCGGCTATCATCCCGGTGAAGATTATGTGCCCGCGGATGGATCATCAAGCAATGTGACATTGGTCAGTCCGGCACAGGGAACAATTGTCAGAAAGAACGACTGCGGCGCCGCTTATGGCAATCACATAGTCATCAAAACCACAGACAACAGGGTTATTCTCATGGCCCATATGCAAAACTCAAGCCCCTTTGGTGTCGGTGCTACCGTAAAACCCGGCGACCCTGTCGGAATGATGGGGAACTCGGGAGCGACTTATTCGGCGCCTCACTTGCATATCGAACTTGAGAATTCTACAGTATGGAATTACAATAAGAATCTCTTGCAGCCATCCGACTATATTGATTTTGCCAATGTTTCCTCTTCGACCCCAACGCCATCAACGCCATCAACAACTCTGACTGTTTCTGTCAGCGCCAGTAAAACCAGCGGCACAACAAATGATAAGTTCAATTTTTTCGCAACGACAAATGTAACCGCTTCAAAAGTAACACTTCAGTTTAACGGAAACAGCACGGTCTATCAAATGTCAAGCTCTGATAAAAAGAATTGGAGCTTAAATGGCAATACGCTGAATGCCGGCAATCGCACAATTACAATTACGGCTTATGATGTCAGTGGCAGAACGGCTGCAAAGACACTGAGCGTCGCCGTAGGAAACCCAGGGACACAGCAACAACCTTCTACCCAAAGAACGTATGTGGTCGTCAAAGGCGACACCTTGAGCGCCATCGGAGCAAAATTTGGCGTTAAATGGCAAAATATTGCCTCTACGAACAATATCGCGGCGCCAAATTACGTTATATTTCCCGGCCAAAAACTTGTTATTCCTGCAGCGTAAGTCACGCACACATCTTCTCCTCTCTTTGATTACCACCCCGACTTTTTAACAAGAGTTGGGGTGGCTGTTTTGCGGAAGGGCTCGAACGCCCTTTAAGACAGGAAGACTGTAATATGTTACAATTAATTCCCGCGGCCTGATAAGACATCCTTTGATAAGAAGAGCATTTGAAGGGAGCCATGCCAATGCAAAAAATCCCTTACACCCTTATCCGTTCCCGACGCAAAACCATCGCCATACGTGTTACCGGTAAGGCGGCGGTTGAAGTGCGCGCGCCGCTCCATGTCGCCCAAAGGGAGATCGATCGTTTCGTCGCCTCCAAACAACAATGGATTGACAAACATCGTTTGGCCCAGGAGCGGCTTCTGCGGGAGAAGGCGGCTTTTCAGCTATCCTACGAAAGCTTGCTAACGGTACGGGGGCAGGTGTATCCGCTGACCGCCAGAGAAGGGAACCGGGCAGGATTCGACGGCGCCTGTTTCTATCTGCCGCCCGGATTGTCGCCAGTTGAGATCAGACACGCCGTTATCCAGGTTTATCGCGTCACGGCGAAAAAGCTGCTGACGGACAGGGCCGGCCAATACGCGAAAATCACCGGGCTGTATCCTGCCGCTGTTAAGATCAACGGCGCGAAGACACGCTGGGGAAGCTGCAGCGCCCAAAACAGCGTTAACTTTTCCTGGCGGCTGGTTATGGCGGACGACGATGTTATTGACTATGTGATGGTGCACGAGTTGGCGCATATTCAGGAACATAACCACTCGAACAAGTTCTGGGCTGTGGTGCGGGGTGTTCTGCCGGATTACAAGCAGCGGAAGGAAAAGCTGAAGGAGCTGCAAAGGCGTCTGGCTTGTGAGAATTGGGATTAACCTGAAGCGGGTTAAGAGAGGTGGGATAGTGGGAAGAGCCCGAAAATGAGGAAGGAGAAGGTTGTGTAGGAACGAAAAGGAAAAGGCGCTAAAGTGTCGAAAAACCCCCTACATAGTGATTATCTGGGAAGAGAGACAAAGAATAAATCCTTACGGGAGGAGAGGGTGCTATGCGGCTGCAAATCCGACATGAGGAGGGCCAATCTGAAGAAGGGTGGCCGTTGTTCAAGGTTGTGCGTGATGACGGGAGGCAAAGTGAAGCTGTAAGCATCAAACCGCCATATGAGCATTTGGTTGGGAGCCAGAATTCAACCCTACAAAGTGAATTGCGGTGGTACTTAGAGAAGTATCTGGAATTGCCCATTGATCCCTTTATTGAGCGGGCGGCGGCCGTTCTTGAGGCGCTGTCCCAATGGGGCAGGGCGGCTTTTGACGCGTTGTTTAGTGGGGGTCAGGGGAGAGATTGGTATCAGAAAAGCAGGGAAAGCCTGAGGGATTTGCATATTGTCATAGTCAGCAATGATGCGTCGGTTCTGGCTTGGCCCTGGGAGGCTCTGAAGAGCCAGGAAGATGTCTGGATAGCCCAACATTGTCATATGGATCGGCAATTGCGTGACCGACCGGAAAACTACGCATTGACAGAAAGTTTGAAGAAGGAGGAGCAACTCAATATCCTCTACGTGATCGCCCGCCCCAAGGGAGAAAACGATGTGGGGTTCCAGACGTTGGCGCGGCCTCTCATCGATTTCGCGTATTCTAAGGATAGGAGCTGGCCGGTACGGATTGATGTGCTGCGTCCGCCCACTTTTGATCAACTGGGTGAGGTCTTACGTGAGAAGCCTGGTTTCTATCACATAGTGCATTTTGACGGCCATGGGCAGTTCATCGGTGAGGATGGAGACTCGCGCCCGATTGGATCTCTGATCTTTGAAAAAGAAAAGGATCCAAAGCATGAGGGAGATGCGATAACGGCACAGATGCTGCGTGACCTTATGCCTGAACATCCCATTCCTATCATGGTTCTCAACGCCTGCCAATCTGCCATGCAGGACGAAGGAGGGCAAGAGAAGGGGGAAGAGAAAGAGAAGGGGAAGGATCCTTTTGCTTCGGTGGCCACCAGCCTGATGGGAGCCGGGATTGGATGTGTCGTCGCCATGAGTTACAGCCTATGGGTAAGCGGGGCCAAGGAATTTGTCACCGAGTTTTACCGGCATGTTGTTAGCGAGGGTGCCTTGGGCGAGGGAATGAGGCTGGGACGGCAGAAGATGTTGCGCAACAGCAAACGGGACAGCATTATTGGGAAAGTGGAGTTCCATGATTGGATGGTTCCCGTCCTGTATCAACAGATAGATATTACGAAGGGCGTGTTGCCGAAGCTGGTGTACGGGGAACCCCGGGTCAGGAACTTGCCAAGGGAGGTCTTGGCATTGGGCGATTATGGTTTTATTGGCCGGGATCGTGCTGTGTTTCGGCTTGAGCGGGCGATTCATAAGCAACCCCAAGCTGGGATTCTTATTCACGGGATGTCCGGAGAGGGGAAGACGACGCTGGTGAAAGGTTTCCTGCAATGGTTGGAAGCTACGAACGGGTTGGGTGAGGGAGCGATCTGGTTCAGCTTCGAGGGTATTCATAATGCCGATTCTGTTCTGGATACGTTGGCAGCCAATTTATTCGGGATTCAAGAGTTGGTAAAGTCACCGGAAGACAAATTACGGGATGTTGTCAAGAAATTGAGATCCAAGCGGTACTTCCTTGTCTGGGACAATTTCGAATCGGTTTCAGGGATACCGGGGACAGAGGTTACCCCCCTGATCCCAGAGGAGACAGACAGGAAACTCTTGAAAAATCTGCTCCATGAGTTGCGTGGGGGCCAGACAAAGGTTCTCATCACAAGCCGTTCGCAAGAGGACTGGCTTGAACTCCGGGAGTGCTACCGCTTTCCCTTGGAAGGGTTGAGGGGTGAGGAGCTCTGGGAATATTGTGACGCTGTTGTGGCTGATTTGGGCCAGGATGGTCTGGATCGTGAGGATAAGGACTATCATAAGCTGCTGAACAAGCTGGAGGGCAATCCGCTGGCTGTGCGGGTGATGCTGCTACGGCTTAGCGAGAGGCGCAAGGCGGCATTGTTATTACAGGAATTGGAAGAAGAGGGTTTCAACGTGCAACCAGGTGAGGAAGGGGTATCGCGTATCCAAGGGGCCCTGGTGGTGTTTGAGCGCGGGTTGGATAGGGCGTTCGCGCCGATATTGCGGTTGCTGGGGTTGCATGAGCGGTATGCGAGTACAGCATTAATAGGAATTATGTTGAATAAAACGGAATCGGAAGGGAAGGAGCGTTTGGGAAACTGTTTCTCAGCCCTTTGTTCCGGGGGATTGTGCCAGCCGATGGGGAAGAATCTTTACAAGTTGCATCCCGCGCTACGGAGCTGTTTGACCAGGTGTTATCCGCCGGGGGATGAGGATCAACGGGCTTTTGTTGATGTTATGGGGACGTTGGCAGATACGTATGCTCCAAAGGAGCTGCACGAACAGCGTCCGGTGTTCTCTCAGTTTGGAGCGTGCTTCCATCGGGCTTTAGAGTTGGCGCGGGAGCTGGATATGCGGGCTGATGTTATGGCATTGACTCAGGGGATGGCTAGTTATGCTCTGAATGCAAGGAATTTCACAGAAGCGGAGAGGCTTTATCTAAGGCTTGTGGAAGAGGCGAAGAGGGGTAGTGATGTTGAAATAGAGGGCGGTGCCTACCATCAACTGGGGATGGTTGCAGGGGGACGGCGGGACTTTACTGCCGCTGAAGAATGGTATAAAAAGTCACTGGGAATGAAACATGGCAACGAGCATGGAGCGGCCAGCACCTACCATCAACTGGGGAACGTCGCAGAGGAGCGGCGGGACTTTGGTGCCGCTGAAGAATGGTACAAGAAGTCGCTGAAAATAGAGGAGAAACAAGGCAACGAGCATGGAGTGGCTCTCACTTATGGTCAGCTCGGAAGGGTCGCAGAAGACCAAATGGACTATAATACCGCTGAAGACTTGTATAAAGAGGCTCTAAAAATTTTTTTGAAACAAGGCGACGACCGTGGTGAAGCCATCATCTACCATCAACTGGGAAGGATTGCCCAGGAGCGGCGGAACTATGATGCCGCTGAAGAATGGTATAACGAGTCACTGAAAATAAAGTTGAAACGAGGCAACGAGCATGGAGCGGCTTTTACTTACGGTCAGCTGGGGAACGTCGCAGAGGAGCGGCGGGAATTTGATGCCTCTGAAAACTGGTACAAAAAAGCTCTAGCAATATTTGATAAGAATGACCCACATTATGCGGAAATAATCAGGAATAATCTTATCAGCCTTCAAACCATGAAAGGAGACGACCAACAATGACTAACGCGCAACAATCTCTGAACGCCCTTGCCTATCATGATCCAGAATACGCAGCATTCTCAGCCTCCTTGCCGTCCGAACTTGTCCAGACAGATGTTGACCTACCCCCCGGCTTGGCAGAAGACGTGGCAACCTTTCTCCAAACCGAGCGGCCGGAATTAACCGCGTTTTTTGAATCCCAACAGGCAACAGACCCACCCGGCAAGTTTGCGATTGAAATCGATCCTCTGATAGCGGTAACAAACCTGGCTGCTGTGCTGTTTTTGCTGCGAACCCATTTCAAGATAGGTCGTACCCCCGAAGGGAAGTTCGAATTTCTGCTTGAACACAAACCAATGAATATCGAGACCCTCTCGAAAGTTTTGGAGATCATAAAGAGGCTCCTCAAATAAAGCAGCGTGATCGTACAACGAACAAAGAGGAGAACTCATGAAACATTCAGCGAAGAAGCGACTGGCAATTGTCATTGTTTCAGTGCTTTTCTGCGCCGGCGTTGGCAGTGTTGTTTTCTCTTGTTTACATTCACGATTGGTAACTGGAGAAAGATCGGCCCTGCAGAGCATTGTCATCGTCGAGTGCTATCCCCAAGAAGGTGGCGGTAAGGATGGGGCCCCCCAATCAACAACGACTATCACCGACAAGGAAACAATGTGTACCATATATAATGAGCTAAAGCGGGTTTTGGCGACCAAAGAAAGAAAAGACGAAGCTTTCTATACTATGCTTGATCCGCGCTACGAATTGACACTATATTATTCAGACAAAACAGATGTTGTCTTGCTCTATAATCAGGGTGCGGTCCGGCATATGGGCTATTGGTATGCTGTAAGCAAGAATACCGGATCAGCGCCCATCATGGAGTTGCTGCCAACGATTATAAAGACCCGAGAAAATCTTTCACCAGATGTTATGAACGGCGGCGCTTTCGCAGAAGATAATGGATAGCCATGAAAGGAGCAAGGTTTATTGTGAGGAAATTCATTTTATTGATTGTATCAATTATGATCGTAATAACTCTATCTGTGACAGCCTTCATCGCATGGAATATGCGGATGGTCGTGGGATCTGCTGAAGATTTAACACAAATCCTTATTTCTGTTCCAGAGTTTTACGAAGGGAAGAGTTTTGTTTTGGAAACTGACGTAGAAATGACAGAATTATATAATATAATAAAGAAAACAAAAAACAAACGATTTGGCAGCTATGAAGGCGGCGGAACCCCACAACACGATGGCAGCTTTCGGATAAGTCTTTTTTATTCAACAGGCAAGACTGAAATTCTGAGGGGTGGAAGCACTACTGCAGATCTCATTATTAAAGAGAATGTCAATCTTCTATCCTCAAAAAAATTTTTAATAGGTGAGAACCAATTGCTTTCCGAATACATTGAGACTTTAATGTCATAGGGTGCATATTTTAAAAGTGCAGGAAGGGACAAAAAAATAAATAGAAATATCTCCTGCGGGGTTCTCTCGCAACCGAATGGTGAATGGAGATGGATATTATGTGGGCTCGTAACAGTCCCGAGGTAGGGTTTGGTGAGCGGCAGACTCCAAAAGCCCGCGAATTTTTTCGCCTTTTGAGGTTACGTCAGGCAGAGAGGCGCTTGGATTCTCCCGCTCACCAAACCCTGACGT
This sequence comes from Peptococcaceae bacterium, assembly GCA_009783315.1. Classification (GTDB taxonomy): domain Bacteria; phylum Bacillota; class Desulfitobacteriia; order Desulfitobacteriales; family Syntrophobotulaceae; genus WRJI01. The sequence continues at coordinate 28,957 of WRHI01000015.1, read as the reverse complement.
GGCACTGTTACTGGCCAGCGCGGTATTTGCCTCCAACTCACCATTGAGTTGCGGGAAAACACCGCGGCAGAAAGCTCTGCTTATCCTTATCGTCAGTTCATGCACTTTTTAAATATATACCCTTGGGGTACGGGCCGCTTACAATTAATTTGGTTTTGTTGTATAATGATGCTGGCTTAGCAAAAAACCGCTTGGATTTTGTACGAAACTGAGACGGTGAAGGCTGGTTCATTCGCTGTTTGCGGCTGACACCTTCATCATATCATGGGAGGTGTTTTTTTGCGGGAGAAAGTGTTTGGTATTGTTGGAGCCGGTGTTGTTGGTACTCTGATGGCCGTTTGTTTGGAGCGGTCGGGACTCTTTCGGTGTGTGGGTGTACATACGCGCAGTCGCGCGTCTTTTGAACGGTTTAGGGAGTTTGTTTCTTGTGAGCACTGCTCTTTGGCGGAATTGGCGCAGCGGTGTTCTGTTATTTTTGTTACGACGCCGGATGATGTTATTGCTCAGGTGGCACGGGTTTTGCATGATGTTGCCGATGCCGGCGCTGTGAGCGGGGAACGGATGCTGATTCATTGTTCGGGAGCTTTGCCTTGGCGGGTTTTGGCGCCGGAGAAAGTTTTGGCGCCGGAGAAAGTTTTGGCGCCGGAGAAAGTTATGGCGCCGGAAAAAGTTATGGCGCCGGAAAAGCCTATGGCGTCGGGGGCTTTGGGAGGGAGAGGCTGGCGTTATGCCGGGATTCATCCTTACCGGGCTTTTGCTTCGATTGTGGATGGGATTGATTCTATGGAAGGGACCCATTTTGGGATTGATGGCAGCGATGAGCAGGCTGTTTTTTGCGGAGAGGAGATTGTCCGGGTTCTTGGTGGGGTTGCCTATAGGGTGCCGGAAGGCGGCAAGACCCTTTATCATGGGGCGGCTGTTATCGCGTCAAATTATTTGGTGACTTTGGCTTCTATTGGGGTTGAGTTGTTGGAGCGAATCAGTTTGACGCCGGTGGAGAGTTTGGAGCTGCTGTTGCCTTTGATGCAGGGAACGTTGGATAATTTGCGGACAGGCGGACTGGATGTGTTGACGGGTCCGGTTGCGCGGGGCGATACCGAAGTGGTGAGCCGCCATCTGCGGGAGTTGCCTGATGATGTGCGGGATGTCTATTGTGCTTTGGGGCGATGGACCCTTAAGCTGGGCCGCCGTCAAAGGGAGAAAGCGGGGAAGGCTTACGCGCCGGAGGTTGAGCAGGAGCTTAATCGCCTCTTTGGGCAGTAGATCGAATGATCGGAAGCAGAGGATTCCTCCGTTATGTGTTCACGGAAAGGCGGTGTGTTATGAAGGTTGTTGAGTTGATCAGCGATGTGCGGGAGCTGGCCGGGCGGGCTCGGGCCGAGGGGAGGCGGGTGGTGCTGGCGCCAACTATGGGGTTTCTGCATGAAGGGCATTTGTCTTTGGTGCGGGCGGCGCGGGCGGAAGACGACGGCGGTGCTGAAGCTTATGTGGTTATGAGTGTTTTTGTGAATCCTTTGCAGTTTGGGCCCCAGGAGGATTTTGACAAATATCCGCGGGATCTGGAGCGCGATCAGGCGTTGGCGGAGTCGGCGGGGGTGGATTTGTTGTTTGTGCCTTCCGTGGAGGAAATGTACCCGACAGGGGCTTCGTTAACGGTGATTCAGGTAGCGGATGTGAGTGAGGGATTGTGTGGCGGGGCGAGACCGGGACATTTCGACGGGGTGGCGACAGTGGTGGCCAAGCTGATGCAAATCTGTCAGCCGGATAGGGCATATTTCGGGCAGAAGGATTTTCAGCAGTTGATGGTGATAAGGCAGATGGTTAAGGATCTGTGTATGCCGGTGCGGATTGTTGCGGTACCTATTTTGCGGGAACATGATGGGCTGGCGATGAGTTCACGCAATGTCTATTTGAGTTCTGAGCATCGGCGGCAGGCGCCTGTGCTTTATGAGGCGCTATGCCGGGGCGCCGCCGCGGTGTTGGCCGGGGCGGCGGATTATGATGAGGTTTGTGCTGTGGTGCGTGATTGTGTCGCCGGGTCAGAGGCCCGGCTGGAGTATGTGGAGATGCGCGACGCTGAGGTTTGGCGGAAGCCGGAGCGCCTTCACCGGCAGGTGGTTATTCTGATAGCGGCTCGGTTGGGGGAAACGCGACTTATTGATAATATTTATGTAGCGGAAATGGAGGGAGTGTCATGATTCGGTGTATGATGAAGTCGAAGATACATTGCGCCCGTGTATCTGAGGCGAATTTGCATTACCAGGGCAGTATCACCATTGATCAACATTTGATGGAGTTGGCGGATCTCTTACCTAATGAGTGTGTCCAGGTTGTGAATAAAAATAATGGCGCCCGGTTGGAAACTTATGTGATTCCCGGGGAAGCTCATTCAGGTGTGATGTGTTTGAACGGGGCGGCGGCCCGGTTGGTTCATGTGGGTGATGAGATTATTGTCATTTCTTATGGGAATATGACCACAGAGGAGGCGGAGGAGTACCGGCCGCGGGTGGTTTTCGTGGATGAGAAGAATGTGCCTGTTGAGGTTAAGGATCACGAAGTTGGCGGGTTATAATTCGGGAGTCGAAGATTTGCCGAGCAGAGATGAACAGGAAGGATTTTGCCTATTATGGAGAGTGTGCAGGCTCTGGAAGGTGTGCTTGCTGGCGTGATGAGGTCTGAGACGTCAGATATGACAGGTGTTAACGACGTGGCCGGGATTGCCGGGGACGGCAAAGTTCCTGTTTTTTCTGAGGATGTGGTGGTGGTGGGCAGCGGTATCGCGGGTCTTTTTGCCGCTATGGGGCTGGGGCCGGATTGCCGGGTGACGGTCTTGACCAAGGCGGGGATTGAACGGAGCAGTACGGAGGAAGCGCAGGGGGGCATCGCGGCGGCCCTCAGGCCGGATGATTCACCGGCGTCGCATTTTCTGGATACGCTGTCGGCGGGGGCTGATCTTTGCAATGAAGAGGCTGTGCGTGTTCTGACCCAGAAGGGGCCGGAATATGTGCTGAAGCTTATGGCTATGGGGGTGGAGTTCGACCGGGTTCGCGGTGAATTGGATTTCGCGCGGGAGGCGGCCCATTCAAATCGGCGTATCCTGCATGCGGGAGGCGATATGACCGGGCAGGTTATTCAGCGCCAATTGGCGGCGAATGCCCGCAGGGAAGGGCTGCGGGTTGAGGAGAATTGTTTTGTTGTTGATCTTTTAAAGGATGAAAATAATGCTGTAGTAGGCGTGCTGGCGCTGCGTGATGGAGAGTTGGCGGTGTGGCTGGCTCAAGCGGTGATTCTGGCGACGGGAGGTGTGGGACAGCTTTATCGGTATACATCGAACCCGGAGGTGTTGACGGGAGACGGTATGGCAGCGGCTTTGCGGGCGGGGGCGGCGCTGATGAATATGGAGTTCATGCAGTTCCATCCGACGGTGTTTTTGCAGCCGAACGGAGAATGTTTCCTGATTTCTGAGGCGGCCCGGGGGGAAGGGGCCCGGCTGATTAATAAGCGGGGTGAGTTTTTCATGGACGCTGTGCCGGGTAAGGAGATGGCGCCCCGGGATGTTGTGGCTCGGGCTATTTGGGCGGAGTTGGCCCAGGGTCCGGTTTACTTGGATTTTTCTACGATCACAGGGAAGGATGTTCGAGAGGCGTTTCCTCAGATCTATGGAAATTGTCTTCGTGGTGGCGTTGATATCACCAGGCAGCCCGTGCCGGTGATGCCGGCGGCTCATTATTCCATGGGGGGCATTCGGATCGATCTGGCGGGGCAGACAGATCTAAAGAATTTGTTTGCTTGCGGGGAGTGCGCGTGCAACGGGGTGCATGGGGCCAACCGGCTAGCCAGCAATTCTTTGCTTGATGGGCTGGTTTTTGGCTCAGAGGTGGGGAAATTCGTGCGTGCGGAGCTTGAAGCGCGGGGCGCGGGGTACGGAGTGCAGGGCGCGGTGTACGGGGCTCGGAACATGGGGCGCGGGATCCGGGATGTGGAGAGCGAAGGCCGACTTTCGGTTGCCGATTTATCGGCGTTGGGCATTCGGCATTGGGCCCTTGAGCAGCTTGGTTCTTTTGCCGAACACCGAACGCCGAACGCCGAACCCGCGAACGCCGAAGCCGCGAACACCGAACCCCGAACGCAGAACACCGGCTGCGCCGGAATCCGGGCCGAGTTGACCGCTCTTATGTGGGATAAAGTGGGGATTGTGCGCAGCGGGGCCGAGCTGGAGGAGGCTTTGGTGGGGTTGGACACTTTGGCGGAAAAGTTTCAGCCGGCTTTGCGGGCCGATGACCTGGAACTGGCGAATTTGCTGGTTTTGGGGAAGGTGGTTGCTTTATCGGCTTTGCGCCGGCAGGAAAGCCGCGGGGGGCACTTTCGGCAGGATTATCCAGTGAGTTCTTCTGAGTTTCATAAGAATTCTGTTTGCAAAAGAGGGATGGAAGGTTATGACAGCGTGGAATTTGTTGATCTCTGATTTGGTAGATGCGGCGCTGCGGGAGGATATTGGGCCGGGAGATTTGAGTTCCCTTGTTTTACCGGCGGAGGCGCGGGGGGAGGCGGTCGTCTTTGCCAAGGAGCGCGGCGTTGTCTGTGGGTTAGCGATCGCCCGGGCTGTGTTTGAGCGGGTTGAGCCGGGTATTGTTTTTGAACCTTTATGTGAGGATGGGCATGTTGTGACGGCGGGTATGCGGGTGGCGCTGCTCAAGGGACCTTTGGCCGGGGTTCTGCAGGCTGAGCGGACAGCTTTAAATTTTCTGCAGCATTTGTCCGGAGTTGCGACTTTGACCGCCCGTATGGTGGAGGCGGCTTCGGCTGCAACGATGGCTGTGAGAACGGAAGAGGGGGAGGAAGGGAGCGATGCGCTCCTGCCTTCCGGAAAGCGCGTGCGGATTGTTGATACCCGCAAGACCCTGCCGGGGCTGCGGGCGCTACAAAAATACGCTGTGCGCACCGGGGGCGGGTATAATCACCGGTTTGGTCTTTATGACGCCGTCATGCTTAAGGACAATCACCTGGCCGCGGCGGGCGGTGTGGCTGAGGCTGTGCGGCGGGCGCGGGAACAGGTAGGACATATGGTGAAGATCGAGGTTGAATGTGAGACGCTGGCTCAGGTTCGTGATGCCGTAGCGGCTGAGGCTGATGTCATTATGCTGGACAATATGAGTATTAATGATATGAGTGAGGCTGTAGGGTTGATTGGAGGCCGGGCCATCGTGGAAGCGTCCGGAGACATAACGGTTGACAACATCGCCCATGTGGCAGCAGTCGGGGTTGACATTATATCTTTGGGGTGTTTGACACATTCCGTACAAGCCTTGGATTTCAGCCTTGTGGTGGATGTATCGAAGCCCTCGATAAGACAATTGGCAATGGACAATGGACAATGGACAATGGGGGAAACATGAGGCAGTTGGCATCAAATAGATTGTAACGCTCTCCCAGATCTTCTTGTTTACGCTGTTGGCTGATGTACAGAGGGGGTTGAGTACACATGGTTTGGTGTATATTATGCATTTTCATTGTCCATTGTCCATTGTCCATTGACAATTGTCCATTGTCCATTGTCCATTGTCCATTGAATAAGGGGGTTAGGGATTTAGTGAGGGAATTAGAACAGCGATTATCGAACATGGAAACGTCGGGTACGCAGATTCTGCTGGCTTTTGATGTGGGGAACACCCATATTGTGATTGGGGCATTCCAGGATGAGGTGTTGCTGCATCATTGGCGGATGTCTACGGATAAGAATCGTTCGGCGGATGAGTACGCCATGCTGGTTGAACGCTTGTTGGCTTTTGTGAATTTGGATTTCGCCTGCGTCCGGGGGGCGGTTATTTCGTCTGTTGTGCCGCCGGCGACACCGCCGTTGGAGGCTATGCTGCGCGGGTATGCTCATGTGCAGCCTCTGATCATTGGTCCGGGAACCAAGACGGGCATGCCTATTGTTTGTTATAATCCACGGGAGGTTGGCGCTGACCGCATTGTGAATGCTGTGGCGGGGTTGGCTAAGTATGGGGCGCCGCTGATTTTAATTGATTTTGGGACAGCGACGACGATTTGTGCGGTTAACGATAAAGGTGAGTATATGGGCGGCGCCATTGCTCCGGGGATTGGGATTGCCAGCGAGGCTTTGTTTCAGCGGGCGTCCAAGCTGCCGCGGGTGGATATTGTCAAGCCGGAGTCGGTTATCGGCAGGGATACGGTGAGCGGTATGCAGTCCGGTCTGTATTATGGCTATTGCGGGCTGACAGAGAAGATTGTTTGCATGATGAAGGAGGAGCTGGGATATCCTGCTGTTCAAGTGGTGGCTACGGGGGGATTGGCGGCGCTGGTTGCGGAGAGCTGCTCGGTTATTGATGTTGTTGATGAGGATTTGACTTTGGAGGGGTTGCGGATTATTTATGGGAAAAATACAGGTTAGGAGTCTTGGCGGCGGGGAGTTTCCCGGTGAACCATAACTGTTATGAGTCTCTCATTTGGGTCGCGCCGCTGGCCGGGGTTACGGATAGGGCGTTCCGTCAGCTGATCTATGAGCTGTGCGATTCTTATGGTTGCCCAGGGGTTCGTTGCGTTACGGAAATGGTCAGCTGTCAAGCGTTGCACCATAACAATAGACAGACGTTGGCGATGCTTGATTTGGCGGGGGAGCCTGAACCGCGGACGGTGCAGATTTTTGGCGGGGATCCTGCGTTAATAGCCGAAGGGGCGAGGCGGGTCGTGAGTCTGGGGGCGTCGGCGGTCAATATTAATATGGGTTGTCCTGTGCCTAAAATTGTCAGCAATGGGGAAGGGGCTGCTTTGCTTAATGATATTGCGCTGGCGGCTGAGATCGCGGAGGCTGTTGTGGCCGCGGTGGGCGTGGATATTCCTGTCAGTGTGAAAACGCGTTTGGGTTGGGATGAGGAGCATATTGTTATTCTGGATCTGGCGGCGCGTTTGGAGCAGGTGGGTGTGGCTGCACTGATGGTCCATGGGCGGACCCGGAGCCAATTCTATGGAGGAAGAGCGGATTGGGGATGGTTGGCCCGCGTTAAGCAGGTTGTAAGGATACCTGTGATTGGCAACGGCGATATTCTGGTGCCGGAGGACGCTGCCCGTATGCTGGAACAAACGGGCTGTGACGGGGTTATGATTGGCCGGGGTATGTTGGGTAATCCGTGGATGGCGGCGCGAACGGCGGTTTTGCTTCGTGAGGGTGTTTTGCCACCCGAGGTGGCACCTGCCGAAAGGATGCGGGTGGCACGCAGGCATTGCGAACTGCTCGTCCGTTATAAGGGGGAGGCTGTGGCTGTCAAAGAGATGCGCAAACATGCCCTTTGGTATACCAAGGGCGTACGGGGGGCCGCCCGGCTGCGCCCGCAGATGTCCCAAATCAGAAGTGTGGCGGAGTTTGAGGGGTTGATGGAGGAGGCTTTTGGGGCAATGGACAATTAGAATGCAGTGTGCCGGGGTTCTGGTCTGTTATTGTTGTTGGACTAAGAGAATTCTGTGATGGTGTAAGGAGATTTGTTTGCGTCAGTCAATATGATGTATTGTTTTTCGTCTTTGCTGATGATGATCGGATGGAGCAGGTCCCCTGGTTTGGCTGAGCTTCTGTATTCGATACGCACACGCTTAACCGGGAAGTCTTCGGGGATCAGTTCCAAGGAGACTTCCAAATATTTCGCGTTATTCATATGGTTGTAAGAGTCAATGTCGCTTCGCCGCACCGGTATTGCCGGCAGCGCCTTTCCTTCGTCAACGCAACAGGTTATTTTTCTGTCCAGGTAGGGCATGTCCGCTTTCTGGTCGATGATAATTTTGGCGGCTTCTTCCTGGGGGAACCGGGCGACTCTGTTTGAGTTCAGCCGCAACAGAACTCCCGTACTCCATGTCAGGATGCAGGGTTCGTTGTTTTCGTCAGTCATGATGGTGTTGCGGTAGCCTACGAAGCTTTTGATGTCATAGACCCGGGTTTGAACAGTAACTTTTTCTTTGTACATAGGAAGGCGGACGATGTCAATTTGACGGGAGGTGATGAGGAGACCAAGGTTGTTTGCCGTTATAAAATCCTGAAACGATGGTTCCGATTCCAGCCAGAACAAAGAGCAGTCCTGGATCATGTTGGCGGCTTCAGATAGTTTCAGAATCCCGTTGGGATCCGTTCGGCTGGCGCCGATGCGTTCCTGGATCGAATACATTCTGTTTCTCTCTCCTTGTTTCGTGGGGGACGATAGTAATTGTCGTAATGGAAATCCATGTGATCCTCTTTCCGCCGTTTTTTTGACGTTACAGTTTGTACGCGGACCTTGGTTTCATTTTATCATATGAGGCTGTTCGCTGGCTAGTCTAAGGGGCATTTTCGCGGCATTTTTCGCAGTACCCTGACGAACGATTTCTGCCACTTGATCGATGCTGATATTTCTGTGACACCTTTGGCAAGAGACTGCGAGCCATGTGCCATATGGGTTGGGAGACGCTTACTGTCGCAGGAGTCCCAAGGAGCGGTTTGGGAACCGGGATACTCCAAAAGCCCGCTGAATTATGGCGGGCTTTCCTTATGAACCGTCTGGCTAAATGCAAATTGGAGTATCCCTGTTCCCAAACCGCTCCTTGGGCCTCGATGATATGAGGTCGTTTGCGGCCTTTGGTGGCCCCTGAATTGGGCTTTTTAGAGAAGTTGATGCTTAAGGGGTACGCCTACCTGTCAAAATTGGACATGGAAATAGGGTGCCGATGACACAAGGTGCAAAATTGCTCCAGGCAGTGGACGAGATAACGGGAGGCAGAATCTCAGCGCAGACTCTCCCGGCAATTCGGGGGCTATTCATGGGGCTTACGTATACAGTTCAATGAGGCCCGAGGTAGGGTTTGGTGAGGGGGAGACGCCAAGCGCCTCTCTGCCTGACGAAACTTCAAAAGGGGAAAAAATGCGCGGGCTTTTGGCATCTCCCCCTCACCAAACCCTACCTCGGGACTGTTACGAGCCCACTTGGTATCGCCCACTTGGTATCTTTCCCATTCACCATTGGATTGCGGAGAACCACGCGATAGATATTTCGAACTCATTCTAATTATCAGTTTTCCCTGCACTTATAAAATATGTCCCCGGAAGAAAACCTGAAGTAGAGAATACGGTTGATGCGTGATATAATTGGGACAGGAACAACGACAACAAAAAGATTGGCAAAGAATTTTGGGGATCGCTCCGGGAAATATTCATGGAACATAATAAGGATTACAACACAGAATATGGCATGGAACCTGGCAAGGAACCCGGCGTGGAACCTGGCATAGAGCCCGACATGGCGCAAGCCAGGAAACTGCTGCAAGAGCATTTTGGCTACGCCAATTTCTATGCCGGCCAAGAGGCGGTTATTCGTCAAATCCTACGGGACAGGGACGTTCTTGCCATTATGCCCACGGGTGGGGGGAAATCTCTTTGTTATCAGATCCCGGCGCTGGTGCTCGCGGGAGTGACGATTGTGATTTCGCCGCTGATATCGCTGATGAAAGATCAGGTTGATACGTTGCAGCGTATGGGTATTGCGGCGGGGGTGCTTAACTCGTCCCTTTCCCCAAAGGAAGCCGGCGATACATACCGGGCTTTGCGCCGTCAGAATATGAAGTTGCTCTACATCGCGCCGGAACGGTTAGAAGCGGAAGGGTTTATGACTTTTCTGGCTGATTTGCCTATTTCTATGGTGGCGGTGGACGAGGCCCATTGCGTTTCCCAATGGGGTCATGATTTCCGTCCCAGTTACCGGCGCATCCGCGCTATGATTGAGGAGCTGCCTGGGCGGCCCCGCGTCAGCGCTTTTACCGCCACGGCCACGGAGCATGTCAGGAAGGATGTTCTCGCGTTGTTGGGGCTGAAATCCCCGTATGTTCTGTGCACGGGTTTCGACCGGGCTAATCTGCGCTTCGACGTGTGTTCTCCTCGGAACAGGGAACAGTATGTTTTGGACTACCTGCGCGCGCGTCCAGGTGTTTCCGGCATTGTTTATTGTTTGACGCGGAAGCAGGTGGACAAACTTACTCATTTTCTTATCCAGGGCGGTTTGTCAGTGTTGCCTTATCACGCGGGGTTTGACGACGAAACAAGGCGGGTCAATCAGGATGCTTTCCGTTATGACCGGACTGATGTCATTGTGGCGACCAACGCTTTTGGTATGGGGATCGATAAATCCAATGTCCGGTTTGTACTCCATTGCGGGATGCCCAAGACCTTGGAGAGCTATTACCAGGAAGCGGGACGGGCCGGCCGGGATGGGGACCCGGCGGATTGCGTGCTGTTGTACGCTTCCCAGGATATCATGACCAACAGATTTTTGCTTGAGGCTGCCAGCGAGGATGATGAGGCCGCGGAGCGCAGCCGCGACAGGGGAGACGATTATAAAAAACTTCAGGACATGGTCAATTACTGCCATATCGATACCTGTCTGCGGGCCTATATTCTGCGCTATTTTGGCATGACGGATACGGCGCCAGATTGCGCCAACTGTGCTAATTGCGAAGAAAGCAAAGTGGCTGGGACAGATATCACGATCGAAGCGCAAAAAATTATCTCCTGTGTCATCAGAATGGGCAACCGTTTCGGTATTGCCCTGACAGCGCAAGTTCTGCGGGGTGCGAACACCCAGAGAATTCGTGACTTGAGGTTTGAAAAATTGTCAACCTATGGCATTATGCGTGAGTATTCTGAGAAAGTGATTAAGGAAATCATATCCTATCTTACAGCGCAAGGGTACTTGGAACTCAGTGGCGGGGAATATCCTGTGCTGATGGCGGGCGGAAAAGCCCGACAATTCTTGCGGGACAAAGGCGTCCTGACCATGAAGCGCTCGCTAAGAAAAGGACAAACAGACGAGAGGGCGGCGGAACGGTCCGATCCCCACAAGCGCCAGACCAGGGGTATATCTGATCCTGTGTCTGATCCTGTGTCAGTGTTGTTGGGTGCTGGAGCCGGCTCTGGTGCTGGAGCCGGCTCTGGAGCTGGAGCCGGCTCTGACTCTGGGTCCCTTCCTGGGATTGAACAGTCTGCTCAACTGTTGTTTGACAGACTTCGCGCCTTACGCAAAACCATCGCGGAAAAACTGCAGGTGCCGCCATTTGTGGTTTTTTCTGATGCCACCCTGAAGAGTATTTGCAGGATTTTGCCGCGCACGCCGGAGGAGTTGTTGACAGTTCCGGGTGTGGGCAAATACAAGCTGGAGCAGTATGGTGAAGACTTTCTTGCCGCCGTCGGGGCGTTTCTTAAGGAACAGGGCAGCAATGGCCTTGCAGGAGGGAACCCGGTTCTTCGTTCCTTTTTGCTTCACCAGCAGGGCAAATCTATTGTTGAGATCGCTGACTCACGAGACTTATCCGTCGCCACCGTAGAAAAACATCTTGCTGAAGCCAACCGCCTTGGATTAAAAGATAGCGCCGCGAAGGAGCAAAGGGGTTAAGGGTTCTTCATGGGTCGAAGTTTACACAGCGAAGCACAAACAAGCGAGAAGGGGCGTGTTTTCACATGAAGAAAAAGGTTTTCAGGCGGAGCGTGGGCCGGGTTGTTCTGTTTGTTGTTCTGGGCATTATCATGCTGGCGGCTGCTTATTATTTTATCTCAGGCTATGTTAAAACGCTCCCCGCACTGTCTTATGAATACTATACCGGCGACGCGAGTCCGGCGCCTTATCCTGATGTCAGATTTGCCCTTATGAGCGATTTGCATTATTACGATGGCAGCGTGTTGGGTGCTGAAGGGGAAGCGCTTCAGAAGTATATGAACGCGGATCGCAAGCTGCTTCTAGACTCAATTGAATTGTTGGATTTCGCGATCAACCAAATTGAGGCTGTCAGGGAGTCCGGTGACGGGCCGCAGTTGGTTCTCGTGCCGGGGGATCTGACCAAGGATGGGGAACGGATTAATCATGAACAGGTGGCCGCCCGACTGCAAGCGTTTGTAGACATGGGGCTGCCGGTGTTTGTTGTACCGGGAAACCATGATATCAATAACCATGAGGCGGTGTGTTATGTTGGTGGCGATGAAGAGCCGGTGGATACCGTTTCCTCAGATGAATTTGCTCAGATTTATGGCAATATGGGTTTCAACGATGCCCTGATGAGGGATGATGATTCGTTAAGCTATGTGGCGGAACCTGTGCCGGGTTTATGGTTAATTGGCCTTGACGCCTGCCGCTACCGGGAAAATCAGCCCGGGCATGAATCCCTTATATCTGGCAAGATCAGCCAGACCACCGAGAACTGGCTGGTCGATGTTCTGAAACAGGCTATATCCAGGCAAAAGGCTGTTTTTGTCCTGACGCATCATGGCGTTGTTGAGCATTGGGATGGTCAGGCCAAGCAACATCCGCAATACTTGATTCAGGACTACCAGTACGTGGGTCGGTTGCTGGCCTCCTACAATGTCCGACTGGTTTTCAGCGGCCATTATCATGCTCAGGATGTTGCTTATGGGAATTTTGCCAAGGGTTTTCTCTATGACGTTGAAACGGGTTCCTTGGTAACGCCGCCGTGTCCCGTCCGTTTCTGCAGCATCTCTAACAACACAATGACCATAGAGAGTGTGACTCTCGTGGACAAGCTGCGCCCCGGAACGGATTTCGCTGAACAGGCCCTGGCTTTTGCCCGTGCGTCTGTGATCTCAGAGGCTTATAACGCGGCGCGTTCTTACAAAGTGCCGGAGAAGGATGCCCAATACGTTGCCGAAGGGGTGGGAGACGCTTTTATGGCCCATTATGCAGGCGATGAGGATGTGACGAAGAAGCCGCCTTTTGACAAAGGCGAATTGGGCATTGTGGGGCGGTTCGTTTATTGGTTGCAGAAGTATGTTGTTGAAAATCCCTGGGTGAATCCGTGGCCGGAGGACAACAATGTGGTTCTCTATTTGGATGGATCGTAATAGGCATAGCCGATCCTATTAATACATAGACATGCTATAGAAAACACTGCAATGTGCGGAAAGGAAGACTATAGGATGCCTTTCAAACAATGGCAGAGAAGAATAGGGGAAACACTGGATCTCCCCGAAGATCTCTTCAGTGGTGGGCCAAGAATTACACTGGTTGGTTTCGCCGTGATTATGATTGAGGATTTCCGGCGGATTATTTCGTTCTCAGACGAGCGGGTCATTGTGACAGTGGGGAGCGGCCATGTGGAACTGTGGGGTAAGGGCCTCGTTCTGGCAGAACTTTCGCCACAGGAGATTGAGATTAAGGGAGAGATTCATGGGTTGAAGCTGCGGGAGGAGGAGACATGTACAAAAGGATAAAGCGTTATGGGCGCGGGCATGTCCTAATCGAGGCGACGGGGGATTCCTTGGAGCTTTTTCTGAATGAGGCTTTAAGAAACGGCGTGGTTTTTTATGATACCCGGAGGGAGGACAAGGTTCTCTATGCCGGGGTACGGGTCAAGGATTATGCCAAAACCCGTGAGGCGGCCCGTTCGACCGGGGTTGACGCGCGTATTCTGCGCAAGTCCGGATTACCGTTTTTAATGTTTCGCTGGGGCCGGCGGCGTGGGCTTATTGTTGGCGGTGTACTGATTGTGGCGGCGGTGCTGGTGTTGTCACAGTTCGTGTTGTCGGTTTCTGTGAGCGGAAACACGACCTTGGCGACCCAGCGGGTTGTGGATGAGGCGGACAAACTGGGTATCCGGCCTTGGATGTACCGTGGGGCTTTGGATGTCAAGAAGTTGGAGAAGCAGTTGGCGGAGGTTTTGCCGGAATGTACCTGGGTGTCTGTAGAGGAGCGGGGAACCGATATTCTGATCAGCATTGTGGAGAAAGCTTTGCCGCCTCAGGTGGTTTTTCAGGGGGATCTTGTGGCGGATAAGGCCGGCCGCGTTGAGGAAATTATGGTGATCCAGGGTGTGGCTAAGGTTAGCGAGGGGGATACGGTGCGGGAGGGACAGGTTTTGATTGAGGCGGAGACGCCTGTCAGAGTCGAACCTGCAAATCCGGCGGATCCCAACGCCGTGTCTCCTGATGTGAACGTGTCGGAGCTGCCGGCGGCGAAGGGGTTCGTGCGCGGACGGACTTGGTACAGCGCTGAGGTAACGCTGCCTTTGCAGGAATCTGTTATTGCTGTGACAGGGCTGCAAAAAAACGGCTGGGGTATAAAAGCCGGTGAACGAGTCATAATGATAACACACGAACGGAGCCCCTATCAAGAATGTTTTGCGGAGAGAAGCCTATATCGTTTGTTCAGTTGGAGGAATTGGCATATCCCTGTCGAAATTATTAAAATGAACTACCAGGAAACGCGGGCTGAATCTATTTCCAGAACTGTAGAACAGGCATTGGTTATGGCGGAAGAACAAGCGCAGACGGAACTGACCGCGCTGATTCCACCCGATACCCAGGTGCTGGGGAAAGATAGCGTTGTCATGCTGGCGGATGACGGGTTTGTTCGTATACGCGTTCAAGCTGAAGTGTTTGAAAATTTGGCGGTTTATACGCAATAATGGGAGGCTGAAGTGTGCGCATTGAGACGGATGAGCGGCCGGCTGGGTCGGTACGATCCATAGGTGAGGCGGATTCCGTGAGAGAAGCAGATTCCGTGAGAGAAGCAGATTCTGAGGTTGAAGCGGATTTCGTGGATAATCCTGGCATTGTTTATGAGCAGCACCTCACATGTGAAGTGCGTAAGTTTCTGCGCGACGGTGAAGAGGCTTTGAATCTTTTGGGATTTCGGGATATACATTTGAGTTATCTGGTGGAACGTCTCGGATGTGATGTGTTTAGCCGCGGTGGAGAAATTGTCATTTCCGGTTTACCTTTAAGGGTAAAAACAGCTGAAGCTGTTCTGGACGAGCTATTGGATATGGTGCGGCGCGGCCACACGTTGTCGGTGACGGATATCGGGTACGTGGTTTCACGCATGGAAGAGGGCGCCGACCGGGGCATGGCCGAGTTCCTGACCAAGGTTATCGCTACCACCCATCGGGGACGACCGATTAAAGCTAAGACCATGACCCAGGCTTTGTACATCAAGGCTATGGAACGGGATTCGGTTATTTTTGGCATTGGTCCGGCCGGTACAGGGAAGACCTATTTGGCTGTTGTTATGGCGGTTAAGGCTCTTCGCGCCAAGGAGGTTAACCGGATTGTGCTGACGCGCCCGGTTGTTGAGGCCGGTGAGAAGCTTGGTTTTTTGCCTGGGGATTTGCAGGAAAAAGTGAATCCTTATCTGCGGCCTCTTTATGACGCGTTGTTTGATCTGCTGGGTTCGGAGACGACGGCTCGCTATATTGAGAAGGGAACGATTGAGATCGCGCCGCTGGCTTATATGCGCGGACGAACGTTGGACGAGTCTTTTATTATTCTGGATGAAGCGCAGAATACGTCTCCTGAGCAGATGAAAATGCTGCTGACCCGGTTAGGGTTCGGCGCCAAAGCGATTGTGACCGGGGATGTCACCCAAGTGGATTTGCCGAAGGGCCATTATTCAGGGTTGATTGAAGTGCAGCGCATTTTGACGAGGATACCCGGAATATCGTTTCACCATTTTACGGTGGATGATATTGTGCGCAATCCTCTTGTACAGAGTATTATCCACGCTTATGAAAGTGATGCCGTCATAAGACGGGATGTGTAAGGCGGCGATATTGATGAAGCATTTTATGAAAAAGCTGGTGGCGTTCTTTAAGTCAATTGTGGCGTTGATCAAATCAATTGTGGCGTTGATCAGATCGAATGCGGCTTTGGTTAAGGCGGCGTTTCTTTCCTTTGGAGCTTTTGTGATATTTTTCGGGGTTTTTATGCTGCTGATTTCCGGCGGGCAATTGGGTGAGAGAGTCGAAGTAATGCAAGGGGAACAGAGCCCCAAAACTTTCCTGGCCCCTTATGATAAGGATGTGGAACGTCGCCTAAAATATGATAGGGATCGCAAAAATGCCGAGGACAGCGTGGAATCTGTATATAAGGCTGATGATAACGCAATTGCCAGGCTCAACCGGAACCTTGACGATGTCTTTAGCAAAATAGAACAGGCGGAGGCGCTGGATCCTGCCGAGCAGCGCATTGCCCTTTTGCGTCCGGAAGATTTTTTGCGTTCGGATATCGTTGCTGTTTTTGATAATCTAAACAACGATAACTTGTTGACGCTTTTTGTGGGCGCGGATTTCGGCAGGGTTCGGAGTCTTTGTGCTCACGCTGTTGTGAGTGTTGCGGAAAACTCGATGAGCGGTGCGAAAAAGCGCGAGGAAATCGCGGTTATGGGTGAGATTATTCGTGAAGAGATCAACAAACTCCAGATTCCGCAAGCCTATAAAGTGCTTATGGATAGCTTTGTGACCCTCAAAGTCACAGAAACGACGCTGGTTATTGATGATGATAAGACCAGACAGGCGCGTGACTTGGCTGTGAATCAGGTAGAAATGGATATTGCGTCCTATAAGAAACATGCAGAAATCGTTAGGGAAAACGCGCTGGTTACGGAGGATATCTATGAGGTGCTGACAGCTTTCAATTTGATTAAGAGAGAGTCCAACGCCGGGCCTTTAATCGGGAATGCGCTTGTGACGCTGCTGGGGATGGTTTTGGTTTTGTTCTATTTGTATCGTTTTCAGAAAAAGCTTTTTACCCGGCGCAAACATTTGATACTTATTGGCATTATGATGACGCTGATTTTGGCGTTGACCCGTGCGATGCTCAGCATCACTTTGGGTTCGCCGAGCCTCGCTAATCTATTGATCTTTTTGATCCCGGTAGCTTGGCTTTCCATGACGTTAACGATTTTGCTTGAAGAATATGTGGCGCTGGCTGCCAGCGTCCTGATCGTTTTCTATATGTCGCTGATGATTGATCCGTCCAACGCGGGGACTCAGGCTTTTCTGCTGGTGTTCCTCAGCATAATCAGTTCTTTCGGCGGGATTATCAGTGTTTCTGTGCTGAAACACCGTACCGATTTGGCGCGTTCCGGTCTTTACCTGGCAGGGATCAATGTGGCCGGCGTGCTGTGCCTATGTCTAATCTTGAACTTCAGCTTGCAAAGCAGCGCCGCCTATACGCTGGCAATGGCCGGGAACGGCTTTTTATCATCGATTCTGATGATTGGGACGCTGCCATGGTTGGAGCGAGCTTTCGGTATCACGTCGTCGGTGCGGCTTCTGGAGCTTTCTGATCTTAACAACAACGCTTTGCTTAAACAGATGCTTGTGGACGCTCCCGGGACTTATCATCACAGCATGATGGTGGGGAACCTGGCGGAGGCGGCGGCGGAGCAGGTGGGGGCGGATCCGCTGATGGTCCGGGTGGGAGCGTTGTATCATGACATTGGGAAGTTGAAGCGTCCTTATTTCTTTATTGAGAACCAGATCAGCGCGGAGAATCCCCATGATAAGATTACGCCTACCCTCAGCGCCTTGATTATTGTGTCTCATGTTAAAGATGGCCTTGAGCTGGCTGAGAAACATAAGCTGCCAGAAAGGGTTAAAGATATGATCAGGGAGCATCATGGTAACAGCAGGGCCAATTATTTCTATATCAAAGCCCTGACGGATAACCCCGCCACTGACGAGAAGGCTTTTCGCTATGGCGGTCCCAACCCGATGTCTAAGGAGTCGGCGATTGTTCTGCTGGCCGATAATGTGGAGGCGGTCATCCGTTCTCACCACGGTAACACGACGGGCCGTCTCAATGCCCTGGTTTATAAGGTTATTCAGGATAAAGCCGATGAAGGGCTTCTCAAAGAATCGGAGCTGACTTTCAAAGATCTTGGTGTGATTGCGGCGGCTTTTGTTAAGGTTCTGAGCGGGGTTTTTCATTCGCGGGTCGCCTATCCGGAGATGCCTAAGACCAACCTCCGGGATAATCAAGAGAAGCAGTTCGCGCAAGCGAAGAGATCCCGGCAGGAAGGCAAAAGGCGGCGGATTACGGATGCTGTTCAGCCGGATTCGGTTCTTCAGGGGGATATCTTTCAGGTGGCTGACAGCGCACAAAGGGACGGAAGCGTTCCATCGGAGGGGAAAGCCCAAGGGAGTGAGGGAGCCCAAGGGAGTGAGGGGGCAAAAACAAGTGAAAAACGCTCGCCGCGTGCCCGGCGGGAGTCGGATCAGGTAGAACCGAAGCGGGTTTTTTCGGATTTGTTGGATACGGAAGGGGATAAGGAGCAGGGTCTGGAATGGCATCCGCAGAGGTTGTTTGTTCAAGAGCATGATAAGCAGCCTTTCGTTTCTGACGAATTCGCCGAAACGGTTTACATGACGGGATCCCGCTTTTCTATGGATGAGAATCAGGACCGATATGGTCAGCGCCCGTCGGCAACCCGGGTGAAGAGAGCGAGAAAACAACGGGTTCGTCCGACAAAACGTCAAATGCATAAGAATACCAAGTAAGAATAGTGGATGACAATGGATAAGCTGATAGACAAGACAAGAGACAAGACAAGAGACAAGACAAGAGAGACAAGAGACAAGACAAGAGACAAGACAATGGATGAATAAGTATATAGAAAAAGTCGGTTGGTGGCATGGATTTAAATATTATTTGGGAAACCGGGACAATTGAAGATAAAGAGAAAGCAGGTTTGGCGGACTTGCTGCGTGGGGGGTTGGAAACAGCGCTGGGGTTGCTTGAGCTGAAGACGGATCTGACGCCTGAACTTGGTCTGCTGGTGACTGACGATGAGGGCATCCGTGTGTTCAACAGAGAGTACCGGGAGGTGGACGCGCCCACAGATGTGCTTTCTTTTGCTTTGTTGGAAGAAACGGCAGAAGATTGTATTTATGCCCATGAAAGCCATGTGCTGGGCGATATTGTTATTTCGGCGCAAACAGCTGCCAGGCAGGCTGAAGGCGGGGGTGAACGCTTTTGTGGCGGATCTGGCCATAGCTTGGAATGGGAGATGGTTTTTTTGAGTGTTCATGGGCTGTTGCACCTATGCGGATACAATCACGAAACGGATGAGGAACATGGTGTCATGTCGCGGTGGGAAGAGGATATTATGCGATGTATTGATCAGGAACTGTTTGGCGGACAGTGGACAAGGGTTGAGTAGGGGGTCGAGATGAATAAGAAGGGGTCTCTGAAATTTAAATTCTATGCGGCTTGGTCAGGTATAGTCCGGCTCCTTAAATTGGAGCGCAACGCTCGTATTCATACCGCGGCGACTGTGCTGGTTGTTATTGCCGGACTGATCGCCAGGTTGCACGCATGGCAATGGGCAGCTGTTGTCATTGTGGTGGGTATTGTCTGGAGTATGGAGCTGATGAACACGGCTTTGGAAATTCTGGCCGACAAAATCCATCCTCAGGAGCATCCTCTCATCGGCGCGGCAAAAGACGCGGCGGCGGGGGCGGTTCTTGTCGCCTCGATTACCGCTGTTTTGGTTGGTGTTATTGTTTTTGCCAGCCGTCTCTTTGAGGCCTAGACTTCGGTGTTCGGGGTTCGGCGTTCCCGAACACCGAATCCCGAACACCGCATACCGATTTCCGAGTAAAGGGGGTATTTCACATAGAACACCGAATGTCGAACATCGAGTTGGTGGAGAAGGCCCGGCAGGCTCTGGAGGCTGCTTATGCCGTTTATTCCGGGTTCCCGGTGGGGGCGGCTTGTTTGTGGTCGTCTGGGCTGATTACGCTTGGATGCAATATTGAAAACGCTTCTTATGGGTTGACGATGTGCGCAGAACGGGTGGCGCTTTTCACGGGTGTCGCTCAAGGGGAGAGGCATCTGCGGGCGCTGGCTGTGGCGGTAGTGGGAGCAGAGTTTGCGGTTCCTTGCGGGGCTTGTTTGCAGGTTTTGGCTGAGTGGGCGACGGAGTTGCCAATTTGTCTGGCGAAAGGAAGCGGCGAGCTACGCGTTACGTATTTACAGGAGCTTTTGCCGGTGGTGTTTAAGATTGACGGAATTAAGTAAGACGGCATCAAGCGGGACTGAATTCAGCAGGACTGAATTAGGCAAGACTGAATTAGGCAAGACTGAATCCAGGCAGGATCAGGAGTTTCGTTCTGGGTTCGTTGCTGTAATTGGGAGGCCTAATGCCGGCAAGTCGACGCTGCTTAACGCTCTTCTGGGGCAGAAGGTTGTGATTATGTCGGACAAGCCCCAGACCACACGCAATACCATTCGCTGCATTGTCACGGAACCTCGGGGGCAGATTATTTTTCTTGATACCCCGGGCATACACAAACCCAAGGATCGGCTGGGGGAATGGATGTTGGAGGCGGCCCTCAGTGCTGTCCGCGCCGTAGACGCGGTGGTCTGGGTCGCTGACGCGGCGGCGGAATGGGGAGGAGGAGACGCCTCCATTGCGGAAGTCTTGCGGGCGAGCGGTTTGAAGACGCTGTTGGCGTTGAACAAGGTTGATCTGATGGAGAAGAGTGCTTTATTGCCTCGGATTGAGGCGTGGTCGCGGCGTTTTGATTTTGCGGAGATTGTGCCGGTGTCAGCGCTGCGGGAGGAGAACACCGACCGCTTATTGGACACACTTTGGGCATATCTGCCCGCGGGACCACTGTATTATCCGGAGGACGAAGTGACGGACCGGCCGGAGCGCTTCATAGCCGCGGAAATTGTGCGGGAGAAGGTGTTGACGCTGACGCGTGAGGAGATCCCGTATGCTGTCGGTGTGGCGGTGGAGGCCATGGAGGAGAAAACGTCTCTGATTAAGATCGAGGCGTCGGTTTATGTGGAGAGGGCATCGCAAAAGGGTATTGTTATCGGCAAGGACGGCAGCCTGATTAAAGAAGTGGGGAGACAGGCGCGGCTAGAGCTGGAAGAGCTGCTGAACAGCAAGGTGCTATTAAAGCTTTGGGTAAAGGTGCGCAAGGATTGGCGCAACAGGGGGGATACTTTGCGGGAGTTGGGGTATGAGGGCAATTGACAATTGACAATTGACAATGGACAATGGACAATTGACAATGGACAATGGGGGAAACATGAGGCAGTTGGCATCAAATAGATTGTTACGCTCTCCAAGATCTTCTTGTTTGCGCTGTTGACTGATGTGCAGAGGGGGTTGCGTACACATGGTTTGGTGTGTATTATGCATTTTCATTGTCCATTGTCCATTGTCCATTGTCCATTGACAATTGTCCATTGTCCATTGTTAAAAGGGGGGTTTTTGATGGATAAGGTTAGGATGGCGGCGGCTATTGAATCGACGCTTTTGCGCCCGGACGCCCGGGAGGCTGATGTTGTCAAACTTTGTCATGAGGCGGTGGAGCTTGGGGTTGCGGGGGTCTGTGTTCATCCTTGCTGGGTTAAGACAGCGGCGCGTCTTTTGCATGCGACTCGTGTGGTTGTAGTGACGGTGGCGGGGTTTCCTTTGGGGAGTTCTTTGACTCAGGTTAAGGTTCAGGAGATTATGTCGGCGAAGGCTTTGGGCGCCCAGGAGATTGATGTTGTGGTTAATATCGGGCATGTTAAGAGTGGGTTGTGGGGGAGCGTTGAGGCTGAGTTGGGACAGTTGGCGGAAACCGCCCATCTGTGTGGGATGCCTGTCAAAATTATTGTGGAGTGCGCTTTGCTGAGTGAGTTGGAAAAGCGTCAGGTGGCGCAGCTGGCTCACAAAGGGGAGGTTGATTTTTTGAAGACCTGTACGGGATTTATCGGCGGCGGGGCGACGGTGGAGGATGTGAAGAATTTGCAGGCTTGGTCGGGTCCCGCCATGAAGATTAAGGCCGCCGGCGGGATTGGCAGCGCCGCCCAGGCTGTGGCGCTGTTGCGGGCGGGGGCGCGCCGTCTGGGGACGAGCCGGGCTCGGGAGATTTTGGGTGAGGATCATGGGAAGTTATAAGGCCGATGCGTTGGTGATCCGCAGTCGGGAGTATAAGGAGTCAGACCGGTTGGTTACGTTGTACGCCCGGGAGTTTGGCAAGATCAGCGCTTTGGCTAAAGGGGCGCGCAAGTCAACGAGCAAGCAGCGCGGCGGGGTTCAGCTTTATACATACGCCGATTTTATGTTGTATAAGGGGCGCAGTTTGGATACGGTTCAGCAGGCGCATCCCCGTGAGGTTTTTCTGTATTTGTGGGACGATTATGAGCGGGTTTGCGGCGCGGCTTGTATGGCGGAGCTTTTGGACGCGGCGACGCCCGACGGTGAGGCTGACGAGGGGGCTTTTTTGTTGAGCCTGAAGTTTTTGTTTATGCTGGAGTTGCTTGACCCGCTGGTGGCGGTGACGGCTTATGGGTTGCGGCTGATGTCTTGTTTGGGGTTTTTGGGCGACGATGGTGATGGAGATGCCCCCGGTGATCCGGGGTTTCTGGGAGCTGGGTTGACGGAAGGGACGAGGAATGTTTGGCGACAGCTGCGAAGTATGCCTTGGGAGCGAATGGGGCGGCTGCATCTGAGCCCCGTCCAGCGCCGAGAGATGTGCCGGGGGCTGCGGGGGTTTTGTGAGAATAAGGCGGAGCGGAAGCTGAGGGCTTGGCGGAGTTTTGAGGAGATTGTTGGATGACGGGCTTTAGAGAGGCGTGTCAGCAGGGCGAGGGGCAAGGGGCAAGGGGCAAGGGGCAAGGGCAAGGGCAAGGGGCAAGGACACGGGCAAGGGGCAAGGACACGGGCAAGGACAAAGGACATAGAGGAATAGCGAAGGAGGTTAATCGATGGCGGAGTTATTAAAGGACAGATTGAATTACGAGTCCCTTCAGGAATTTGCGTTGACTGTTCAGTCAGTCTATAAGGTGTTTCAGGTCGATGCGTTTCTGATGTCTACCATGGATGATACATGGAATGATTTGGAGCTTATTGCCAAAGGGCGTCAGATTAGTTTGAATTTGGGCAAATATTTGCCGGCGGATTATGGAGCGGCCATTGGCGTTATTGATGAAGTCATCACGAAATATGATGGCTTCGTTAAGCATTGTTTTCCTGATTTTGTTGAGGTTTTTGGGCAGGATGAAAGCAATTGGGATATTTCGATTGCTGCCTTGGAGAGGTATACCCCTTACGCGTCCGCGGAATTTGCGGTCAGGCCTTTTATCATAAATCATGAAGAACGTATGATGGCGCAAATGTATGCTTGGTCTAAGCATGAGAACGAACATGTCCGCAGGCTTGCCAGTGAGGGCTGCCGCCCTCAGCTGCCTTGGGGGCGGGCCTTAGCCAGATTCAAAGAAGATCCTGGGCCGGTTCTGCCGATTTTGGAACAGCTTAAGGATGATCCATCGCTCACTGTTCGGAGAAGCGCCGCCAATAATCTTAATGATATTTCTAAAACACATCCGGAGTTGGTGGCTAAGCTCGCGAAAGAATGGTATGGCAAAAACGAACTTACCGATTGGACCGTTAAACATGGCTGCCGGACGCTGCTTAAGAAGGGTCATGGTGAGGTTCTGGCTATTTTTGGGTACCAGGATGACGCTGTTTTGGAGGTTGATGATTTCGCTTTAGAGCGGCCGGCGGTTACACTGGGGGAGGATCTTGTTTTTTCTTTTTCGATTATGGCCAAGGAAGCGGCGAAGGTGAGATTGGAATACGGCATTGACTATGTGAAAGCCAACGGAAAAAGAAACAGGAAGGTCTTTAAAATTTCTGAAGTTTCTTTAAAGGAGAACAAGAAGAAAAATTATGCGAAAAGCCATTCTTTGGCTGATGTCACGACCAGGAAGCATTATCCTGGAACCCATTCGATTGCGCTTATTGTCAATGGCGTGGAGCGGGGCAAACTGGATTTTGAACTGACGGAAAAATAAACAATACCGCCCATCACCGTTTTTCGTGATGAGCGGTATGATCGCTTTCGTTATTGGCCTTTCAGGTTTTATTCCCCAGACCGAAAGACTTTTCGAATTCGTTTGACAAAGTCAAAATCATTCTTTATTGTGGGTTCAAAAATTGTTCCTTCTCCGTACTCATTCCAGCTACTCAACATTCCGATACCCATTGTTTTGTCCTTATTGCTGACGATTGCATTGTATCCGGCGCGCAAGTGTCTCTCGAGCTCGTCCGCTGTCGGCTGACAGTTGTCATGAAGGGGATCTTCGCTGGGTTTCCATTGCTGCCAAGGACGACTATCCCAGCCGGCATTCATCGGGATGAAATACGGCAGTTCACTGTGCTGCAGTACATACTGCCAGTGCGTACGTAAATTCCCGTCGTACTCGGCGTAATTATGCGAATATCGAGTGAGTCTGAAACGTTGTTCCTTTTCGTAATAGTATAGGCCCAGGTGGCAATAGTAAGCTGTTAGAGCATCGAATCCTGCTTCCTCGGCAAGCGGGACAGCGGTCACGGGGGTATTGTCCGGTAGACAAAGGACAAAGTATATAGGGCCTAGGCCCTCCGCTTCAGTGGCCATCCGCGCCCAATCGAGCAATTCTGCAGGCGTTGACCCAAAGCTTTCAGCTTGTTCCTTAAGGCCTCCCATCGACCAAATGAACACAACGGGCCTTCCCTCAATCCGCAAGTATTCCGGCTTTCCTAGATCATGACTGATCCAATCCCCGACAATGTTTTGCCAATCTTGGAACGAGTTCGGGGATACATTGTCGTTGCACCATAATAATGAATAATCAAGGAGGGACTTGTTGGACGCCTGGAGATAAGCGTCCACATATCGGTTGGGTGCTCGTGTTCCGGCGTTCCAATACCACGCGAAAGTGGCAAAATCAATCCCATAATCCGACATCACACTCATTTGCTGTTCAAGAACTTCCTTATTGCTGTCGTCATAATACCCCAGCCACGGCTGCCTGAAATCCTCCGGATGGGCTATATTATGGGTTTTGATCGCCGGCCACTTTGATGGTCCCGTTTCGTTCCATCCGCCATAGTAAAACATGCCAAGTTTAATATCATTAATATTAACGATATCGTCCTTGTTTTTCCATACAGCGTATAAGGTGAATTTTCCGGATGTGACCACAGCTGACGGACTAATGAGCTTTGTTATATACCCGCCAGCCGGATACTTCGGTGAATCTGCCTCAGGATCTTCAGCCCATCCTTGAAAAATATAGCCCGTACGGGTTGGCTCTTCCAGCGGAAGCGCGGTTGATTCGTAAGTGTACGGCCTTAAGGTCTTGTCCGGACCGCCGTACCCCCCGTTGGCGTCAAAAATGATTTCCAAATACCAGACAGCGCGCAAATCTGTATTTGCGTCAGTGGTGAAGATGGCTCCCGGAGCGTAAGTTTCGCCGTCGTCCCCTTCCCACCACACGAAGACCATGCCGGCCCGAGTGAGAGGCGTTGAATCCAGTTTAAGATCGACACCGTGAATCTTCGTTTGGGAAGGGATTGCGGGGGTGCCCCAATCCGTATTATAAGTGACCGTGTAGGTGACATTAGGCTGCCATACGGCGTACAAGGTGATATGACGGGCTATAAGCTCCGCAAAGGTTCCGTTTGCCAAATAATCCGGTTCTGTTGCTTCGGAATCTTTAGCCCAGCCCAAGAAGGCATGTCCAAAACGTGTTGGTTCTTCCGCCGGCAGCTGTGTCGGCTCATAAGTGTACGGCCTTGTGATATAGTCTGGCGCGTCAACGCCACCGTTGGCGTCAAAGATGATTTTGGAATGCCATATGGCCTGCAGGGTCGTGTTGGCATCCACGGTGAAGACATCGCCCGGTTGATACGTTAGACCGCCGGGAGCTGCCCAGCCCATAAAGATCATGTTGGACCGATCCGGGGACGTCGAATCCAAAGTTAGACCAACGCCTTGAATTTTGGTTTGCGGCGGGATTGCCGGTGTGCCTAAGTTCATGTTATAGCTGACTGTATAGGCGACATTAGGCTGCCACACGGCGTACAAAGTGATATGACGGGCAATGAGCTCCGTATAGTATCCGTTTGCCAAATAATCCGGTTCTGTTGCTTCGGAATCTTTAGCCCAGCCCAAGAAGGCATGTGTTGGTTCTTCCGCCGGCAGCTGCGTTGGTTCATAAGTGTACGGCCTTGTGATATAGTCTGGCGCGTCAATGCCACCGTTGGCGTCAAAGATGATTTTGGAATGCCATATGGCCTGCAGGGTCGTGTTGGCATCCACGGTGAAGACATCGCCCGGTTGATACGTTAGACCGCCGGGAGCTGCCCAGCCTATAAAGATCATGTTGGACCGATCCGGGGACGTCGAATCCAAAGTTAGACCAACGCCTTGAATTTTGGTTTGCGGCGGGATTGCCGGTGTGCCTAAGTTCATGTTATAGCTGACTGTGTAGGTGACAGGAGGCTCGCTCGGATTCGCAGCAAAAGCATCCATGACCCAATGAGGCGCCGGCAAACCTAAAACCAAGGCAACAGCGAAAATGAAAACGAACCTTCGATTTTTCTTTTTCATATGACCTTTCTCCTCAGTATTATTCGGGACAGGGACAGGAAGAGCAATATTCTGGCATCACCCCCTAAGCGCACAAACTCTTAATTGATCAGACTACCTACTGAAAAAATAAATCGTCAATCCATGCATCAATCTCAGAAGTCTTGACCCCGGCAGGCAGATAAACTGGATCGAAAGACAGGCATGAATTGCCCGAATGGGTTGTCCCGTCTTCTATGCTTGTGTATTCAAAGACGATGTTTGTTGAGACATAGCTGAAGCTGTCCGCTATGGCAGAAACAACAGATATGCTGAAGTTGACAGTGTCGCCTTTCTCTAGGTTTAGGGGAAAGGCGGCCTCTTTCACGGGCTGATCATTGATTGACAGTTTTATGTTGGCAGCTTCAATAAAATCCAGGAAACTCACCTTATTCAGGACAAGATCTTCATTGGCAACGAGTTCAAGAGAGATAAGAGCTTCTTGACTGTTAATAACTCTAGCGGCAACTTCACTGGGAATAACAAAACCAAAGGACTTTGTAGCAATATACCCCCCGGTGAAGGCGTGCTTCAGCGGTGTTTTAAAAGCAATCCGCCGCGGCTTCCCGTCAACATTGAGAAGAATAGCACTAATCTTACAGTTGCCGACAACGTTTTCAGGCGGTGTCACAATGATCGTCAGGTATTTAACAAAAAGATCTTTGTACCCGTAGTTATTGAGCGTATCATTATTGCTGTCGATGACTTCGGCCTGATAACCGGCGTCTTTAAGTCTTGAGTCTTCCCAACCGGCGAAGGAAACGTCCGCAATCCGGCTCTTTGTGAATAGAGTCAGCCGAAAGGAAAGGGTATCACTTCTCTGGGAGTTCACGAGGATTTTGTCAGCGTTACTGGCAAAATGGGCTGTTTGGGGTTTTTGACAGCCGGCGAATAATGAGCTCATGAATATAAGGGCTATGAGATAGTAGAAAGGTTGTTTTCTCATAACGATATCCCTCCTTATTTTTTTGGCAACCTCTTTGATGGGTATACAATGACTCATCTGTGATGATCTGATGACGCCGGTCGCAATGGAGCTACAAACGTAATTAAAATGCTATTACTGTAGTTGTACACCTACATATGTAAATGATATTCTATCCCGATAGCCCTAATTTGTCAAATGGTAATTTGTGTAAGGGTGCATATTTAAAAAGTATTTAAAAAGTGCATGAACTGACGATAAGGATAAGCAGAGCTTTCTGCCGCGGTGTTTTCCCGCAACTCAATGGTGAGTTGGAGGCAGATACCGCGCTGGCCAGTAACAGTGCCACGTCAGGGCTTTTGGAGTCTCCCGCTCACCAAACCCTACCTTGGGACTGACACATGCAGAACCAATGTCGAAGTCTGGCAAATAATCGCGAACAACGTCGAACACACGAACAGCAAGGCCGTTTCTGCCCTGAAATGCATTGACGGAATAGCCAGGATCAGATATAATTGTGAACAAAGGGATAAAACCCCATATTCTACAAAAAAACATACGAATTGGAGGAAAAGAAGGATGAGTGTCATTAGAAATCCGGGGCTCGAAAACGATTCATCAGGGGATATCTATATACCCTTGGCGTCAATGGGGGCCTAAGCTATGAAATCCATCACCATGCAAGACGAAGAGCACGCTCTGGCCGACAAATACACAGAGGCAGGCGAAAGCCTCCAATTGGCCTTTGAAACATATCTGGCCCACATCCTCGCCATGACCGAAAGCAAAAACCTCGAAGGTGAAAACGCCCAACTCATAGAAGGCATGGCCATCACCATCTGGGAAGCCATCGGAAAAGACCTGGAAGACATTCTAAACAGCACAGCCGCGACAAGCAGAGCCTTCACAGAAGAAATCGCGGCGGACGACACATACGAAGAAATTCCCTAACAAGCCTTACCGCACAAAAAAACTCCAAGGAGGCACAAAATGAGCGACACCATCGGCATCAAACCCCTCATGGTTCAGCTAGGCCTCGACCAAATGAAAAACCAAAGCCAAACCGTCAACGACGGAGCTGCCGCCCTCGAAGAAATCCAAGCCGCCCAAAACAAAGAAGGCTATACCGCCGACGAATACGCCCAGCAGCACCTCCGTATCACCCAAACCATAACCGCCCTGAACACCCTCATGGACACCCAAATCGCCCATATCACCCAAACCTCAGAAACCCTGCAAGGACTGTAAGGTCAGATAACAAAGGGGAAAAGAAAGGAGGCGCTTACATGCAAAGAGTCTTCGACGACGCCACCCGCCAAGCCTTCGAAGAAGCCATCGACATCAGCATAGGCGAAATCCTCAGCATGATCGAAAAAGTCGAAGCCCACCGCAACAAATATCCCGATTACGTCTTACCAGGGATAGAAAACAAAATTCTGCCCTACTTCAGACGCCTTCACTACTTCCAATGTACCGCCAGAATCAAATTAGAAGAACTCTACGAGCGGGTCGAAGCCACAGACCTCAAACACGCGAAAGACGTCCAAGAAAACGGACTCAAAACCGAACTCCTTCGTAACAAAATTATAGCCTTGGGAGAATGCTACCAACCACCAGGCGGCGGCGACCTCTACCCCATGGAAGTCGTCGCGGCCAACTTCGGAAAAGTCCGCGAAACCATCTCCCTAATGAATGCCCAAACCATGCAAGACTACTACACCAACACAGGCCGCTGGACAGAACTCCTCGCCAAACCCTGGGACGGCATCACAGCCGACGAATACCGCGCCCTGGCCCTCATCTACACCGACCTCATGC
>WRHI01000014.1 GCA_009783315.1 Peptococcaceae bacterium | reverse complement strand
TTGGTACAGAACCTTATTCTATCCCTGGATGCCCCAGCGGTTCCTAGGAGAAGGGGTTCGAGCCATGGTCACTATGGGCGGCGGCGTCAAAAACAGCGTTATTGTCCCGTTGCTGGTCATGTTGATTATTGGGCTTGCCTTGTTCGCGGCTGCGTTGTTTGTGCCGCAAAAGACTGTATCAATTCAGTCCCCAACCAGAAAGGCTGGAGAAGGCTGAGGCACGAACTTTCATGAATTATTGCTCGCGGTGGCATAATCGTTGTCACCGCGACGCCCAATGTGTACAACGCGGCCAGGGCAACAAATACATAGGATAACGGTTTTTCGACTCGGTTTTTCGACCCGCAAAAATTTTTTCTGCCAAACCTGTTGACAGCACTGTCAGAGTGTGATAGTGTAGTGGTACACATGAGGAGGTGGAACAATGCAATCGTGGGAACAATGGAGTTTGTCTTTTGACGACCGCATGCCGATTTACCGTCAAATCATCCTCCAATTCAGCCGGGCCTTCGTCCGGGGCGACATCCGCCCCGGAGAACGCATCCCGTCCATTCGTGAATTGTCGGTGCTTCTCAAAGTCAACACAAACACCATACAGCGCGTATACCAGGAAATGGAACGGGGCAAATTGATCAGCAGCAAACGAGGTACAGGATATTTTTTTACGGAGGATGAAAACATGATGGATCAAACACGTCGCGACTTGGCTCAGGATTCCTTGCGCCGATTTGTGGAAGAGATGCGCGCTCTGGGATGCGCGGACAAAGACATTCTGGATGAACTCGCGTTATTTATGACGACATACATGAGAGGGGATGAGCCTTGTGAAGCCGGTTCTTGAGATCGTTGGCCTGGAGAAACATTTTTTAAACTGCGAAGCTTTGCGCGGCGTGGACATGTCCATTCCGGCAGGGCAGATTGTGGGGTTGCTGGGGCCCAACGCTTCCGGAAAAACCACTTTGTTGAAAACGGTGGCGGGACTGTTACAGCCTACCGCGGGCCGGATACACTATGCTGAGGGCGCTGAGCCCGGACCGGAAGCCCGTAAAACCATTGCTTTTTGTCCCGATGCGTTGACTTTCCCAGGGTGGATGCGTGTGCGAGATGCCTTCGGTTTTTACCGGGAAATGTATTCAGATTATGTTCAGGCCCGCGCCGACGAGCTGATGGGCATTCTTGAGCTGGATCAACTGCAAGATACTTATGTTCGCCGCCTGTCTAAGGGGATGAAGGAACGGCTTGTCCTCAGTCTGACTTTTTCCCGGGAAACGCGCTTGTATTTGTTGGACGAACCTTTGGATGGCATCGATCCTGTGGGAAAAATGAAGGTTATTGACGCGATTCTCGCGCTGCAGCCTGAGGGCGCGTCCACGTTGGTTTCTACGCATCTTGTTAAGGATATCGAACGTATTTTTGACAGCGTCTATTTTCTGTCCAAGGGGAGGATTGTCTTTACCGGCGCCTGCGACGCCATGCGTGAGGAGAACAATCAAACTGTGGAACAGGCGTATTTGGAGGTGTTCATCCGTGAAGGCTCAATTTAAGCACGCGTTTATGACTGGGTTGTCTGCCCGGGGCGGCGTTTTTGCCGTGATTTTTATCATGTTTTTTATTTTTATCGCTTTGGGATCTTTGGGGTGGCTTCCTTTTGCCGCGCAAGTGACCGCTGTGGCTTTGGGCGGGATTGCTATTGCTGTTATGCTGGCGGCAAACATTGTCGGCGATGTTATGATTGTCCGCCGTATGTTCGCTGTGCCGGGGGCTTACCTCCATGCCTTGACTCCCGTGCCGCGTTGGCAGACTTTGTTAACGGGCGTTATCGTTATGATGGTGTGGGATGTTGTGACCATGGCCGTTGTGATTACCGGCGAGGTGTGGATGTCTCTTATTTTGGCCGGCGACAGCGTTGGCATTGTTTGGGAGGCTATCCGTGGGAGCGGGGTCGAGGTGTTTTACGTGCTATTGAACATCGCGCTGTTGATGGCGGGGTATCTGCTGATGGTGATGATTGTTCTGTTCTGTGTGACCCTCAGGAAGTCAGTGTTCTACCAAAAACCCGCCGGAGGGTTGCTGACCGTTTTGGTGGCTTTGGGAATTCTCTACGCCGTGAGCTTGTCTCAGATCGTTCTGGCGCCTTTTGGTACAGTTAGCCGGTTCGGGGTGTTTTTCAACATCTATCTTGGTGGGGTTGTGGGGACAATTGTGTATGCCTTGCTGACCCTGGCTGAGGCGGCGGTGTTGTTTGTTCTGACGTCGAGGCTTATGGAAAGGAAGATTAATCTATGAAGATGAAAAGGATGTTGTCTTGGGCCCTCTGCGCTGTTTTTATTGTGGTGTGTTTTAGCGGCTGTGTAACAGTCAGTTTGTCTCCGGGAGGCGGCGGAATTGTGGGGGAGGGTCCCCTGGAGAGCTATACCTTCCCGGTGGGGGAGATTGCTGAAATCAATGTGGAACTCCTCTGTGATATCCGTTATTATGCCGTGCCTGCTGATACAGTTATGCTGGAGATCCAGGCCAACCTGCGGGAGTATATCGTTGTGGAGGAGTCGGGCGGCGTCTTGACAGTTCGCGCGACAAGAAATATCCCTTGGGGTTGGTCTGACGGCAGAATCCCTGTGCTGACGGTTTCGACGCCTGTGTTGGAGGGGTTATCTTTGCGGGGTGCAGGAGATTTTACAGCGTACGATACCATCACCGCCGATTCTTTTACCCTCAATCTCGGAGGCGCGGCCACGGGTAAAGCCAATCTTAATGTGGGCAAGCTGGCGGTTAATATGTCCGGCGCGGGTGATTTCGAACTGTCCGGCAAGGCCGACATAGCGGAACTTAACATGTCCGGCGCGGGCAACTTGGATGCTTTGCCGCTGCAGACGCGGACGACGGCGGTGGATTTGGCGGGTGTCGGGATGGTTAGAGTTAGCTGTTCCGAAAGCCTGCGTATCAGCGCGGGCGGTTTGGGGGCAGTGGAATACAAAGGGTCGCCCAGTCTTGATATCAGCAGAGGCGGGTTGGTGAGTGTGAAGAAATTGGATTAGCTTGGATGCAGTTTCATTTCGAGGATTATGTTAATGAGGGAAAAATGCAGAATTTACAAAAGAGGCGTTGCAAAAACGCCTTTTTTGTTGTACAATAGCAGCGTTATGTCGGAGGATTGGTGTTTTTTATTATTGAGAATTTGCTTACTGGCATTCGTATGTGTTTATCAATATGTACATTTTTGGAGGTAATACATGTCAACATCAATTGATGCAAAACAACAGGGCATGTTCTGTCCTGAGTGCGGACAGAAAAATGAAGCCGCCGCAGGCTACTGCGAGTTCTGCGGAGCTGAGCTGGTAGATAATCAGCCGATTGTTAATGATTCTTTAATACTGAGACCGGCAAATGCGTCTTCTAATTTTTCAATTGCATCTGTTGGAAAAGCAATAAAGAATATTCCCAAAAAGGTGAAAATGATAACGGCGGCAGCTGTTGCGCTGGCGGTTGTTATTTTGGCCCTTTTTGCAATCGGTAATGCGGTTACAAATCCGTCAGGCATTGCAAAAGGATACTTTAAGGCAGTATCCAGCGGCAATTATGAAGAAGCGTTCAAATATCTGGCTCTGGACACGTCTGATTTTGTGAATAAAGAAAATTTTGCAGAATACATGAATGAAAAAGGAGAGGAAATAGGAGACGTTGTGAATTTTTCCATCACTGAACTGGGAAAAGAGAAGATAAGCAAAGAAGAAAAAGAGCTGATGAAACAATGGGGGATAAGCGGTGATCTGATGGGTTCTGATGATGGCTTTACGAAGACCTACTCAGTAAGATATGCTGTTAAAGGAGCTTCTGCGCAGAATACGCAGACAATCACTTTGGTGAAAAACAGCAAAAAGAAACTCCTTTTTTTCGATGATTATAACGTGAACATCGATAATCTGTTGGTATCTGGTTATACTGTATCCGTTCCGCAAGGCTCATCTGTCAGCGTTGATGGTATCGCCCTCACAGATTTGCAGCCAGATTATAAATCTAGCAATTACGATTTCGATACTGCAAACATGGACACGTACAAAATCCCAAAGATTTTCGCGGGTTCCCATCATTTAGCCGTAATAAACAATTTTTGTGAAGACTATGAAGAAAAGGTTTCAATCAGCAGAAACAGTAATGGTACAATAGTATCTAAGATGATCATGAAAGAAAGCATCTGCAAAGATTTGGCGAAAAAGACTGAGGACGATTACAGCAGCATCTTCCTAGGCGCTATTGAAGGAAAGAGTTTTGACGCATTAGGTCTTTCCTGTACCGGCGACACAGAAAAAGCGGATAAAATCAAAAGCGTGTATGATGATTTTGTTAAAAAGGTTAAATTGAATGACGATGGCGTCGGTTATAAAAGTGCTGCTTTAAAATCCTTTGCTGATAAAGGATATCAAAAAGAAATGAGCAAGGGGCTGACCTATACCTGTTCAATGGAAGTTAATTTTGATTCCGTGAAGGTGGTCAATAATTCTTGGTTTGGCCTTTCCCTTGAAGAAAAAACTTTTACAGACCAAAAACAGATCATTCAGTTCATTTTTGTGTATGAAAACAGTGCTTGGGTTCTGCAAAGCATTTCGCTAGGTTCGTCGTATTAGCATTAAATCGAGAATCAAGGACTAATAATTTAGAAAGAGGTATCGGTATGGCAAAATTCTGTACTCGCTGCGGCAATGCGATCCCGGAGGACGGCTCTCCCTGCCCCAGCTGCACTGCAGCGCAACAATCAGCGGCACCTAAAACATCAATCGGGCAATCCATTAAACTGGATTTTACATCCGAGGATGATATGCTCATAGCCATTGGCGGAAATCGGATTAAAGTCGCTGCTATTGTCAAAGTGGCAGCGGTTGCGCTATGCGTTTTATTTTTCCTGCCGTTATTTTCGGTAAGCTGTCAAGGGGTGGAAATTTCATTCAACGGCTGGAACACCGCGTTTGGAAAAACTGTGTCAACCTATGGTTCGTCAAATAAAGTGGACGGAAATATCGCAGCGCTTTTCTTGTTGCTGATTCCGGCGGCGTTGTTTGTGGCATTTCAGTTTAAGAAGAATCTTCAATTTATCAATGGCAAGCTATTTTTGATTTCAACAGGATTTTCAGCTTTGGGCTTGATTGGGTTTATTGTGCTGGCGATGGTGGTGAACAAACAGGCCGAAGAAAATTTGCTCATAGCTAAATATACCTTTTGGTATTATCTGTCCATTATATTATACATCGTGGCTGGGTTAATATCTCTTTGGTGTGTACTGTCCGCAAAAAAGAAAGCACAGAAGAGCGGTATTTTACCGCCTAACGCTAACTGACAGCCCGAGGGATAATGCTGAAACCCATTGTAGAATTTGCTTATTGGGGATTGCCTATATATATGCTTATGGTGTTGGCAGGACTTCTACTTGCGTTTATTTCCTTGGCAAATAAGCAAGAGAGGCTGAACTGCACCCCGCTAATCAAGAAGCGCGTTCGGCGGTCGTTTTGCGTTGGACTGGTGGCTGCAATCGCCTGTGCCAATATCGTTAATTGGTTCTTATTCCCCGGACTCATCCAATATCCGCTGGCTCAGAGAATCTCGCTGGGCGGCTTTTCGTTCTATTATGGAATGCTGGGTTTTTTCGGTGTATCGGCGCTGCTCCTATTGGCGCACCGTCTGGATTTCAAGTTTTGGATCAATCAGATTATTCCATCTGTGTTGTTATTTCACTTTTTTGGACGTATCGGATGCAGTTTATCCGGGTGCTGTTATGGTGTGGGAATCAATTTATTCGGGCTGACATTTGATTTTCCCGCCCGCGAGTTGGAAGCACTTGCTCTATTTGTGCTCTATTTTGTATTTGAGAAAAAAATCAAAGAACGCCGCTTGTTTTGGTATCTGCTCTGCTATTCTGTCCTGCGTTTCGGCTTAGAGTTTGGTCGTGCTGATGACCGGGGACAATTGATTATTTCATGGCTTTCCCCAGCGCAAGTTACTTCCGTTATCATTTGGGTGGTGTTGGGCGTCTCTTTATTGGTTGAAGGTCTCCTGAAAAAGACACGGAAAACTAAAAACACGAAAAATGCACAATAATTATTTGAGTTGTTAGATCTGCATCATAAAGGCTTCGAGCGATTCTCAAAAGAAAGCGGCAGCGTTTGCTGTCAAGCAGATGAAATTTAATATCATCAAATATATTATTGATATCCGTGTTGCGGAAAACGAAGCTGCACAACTGGCAAGAGCCAACCGTGAACAGAAGCAAAAAATCCTGAAATTCATTGTGAAGCTGACTTGCAGGCTATGCTTACGGCGTTGGGTGATGATTGAAGCCAATGAAAAAAGACGAAATGTTAGAATTTCTCTATAATACTCACGTCAAGAGGTCCTTGCTTTTATTGAACTGGTGAGAACGCTGGGGTCTGATCGGTCTGATCTCCACATTTGCGCAGGAATATGCTATAATGACTCTACGCGACAAGCTCCATGAGGAGGGATTCAACTCACAATGGCTGCTTCTGACCGCAACAAACAAGACTTAGCATCCCGGTTGGCGGCCTTTCAGAACCGCGAACCCCACCAAGACGATCCCAAGGCTAAAGGGCCCCGTCGGTCCGGTCGTGCCACCGTCAAAGAGCGTCATGCTGCTGTCGGTAGCGCGATTGTGGTCGCCCCCAAACCAAAGAAACCTTCTAAAGCTAAGAAAGTTAATACGGCGAGCAAAAAAGCCACCATACTTAAGAGGACGTTGCTTGTTACTGTTCTGCTGTTTTTGCTGGGCGGGTTAGGCGTCGGCGCTTATACCCTGGTGGCTGTTATGGATATTCCGGAGTGGGATCCCGCTTTGCTTGACACTATGAAAGAGCCGTCTATCGTTTATGACAAAGACGGTCAAGAGTTCTTTCGGCTCAATTCGATCGAGAACCGGTTGGCTTTCAATTACGAAGATTTGCCGCCCCTTTTGATTGATACAATGCTTGCGCTCGCCAGCGAAGACGGCCACACGCCCACATCACTGTTGGCCCAAAACGCGTTTCTTGGATACGGCGGCGGTTTTCAGCGCTCAATTCAGTTGGCGATCCTAACGTCGCAAATCGAGCGTAATTATACTTCTGAAGAAATCATCACAGCTTATCTGATGCATCTCATATTCGGGAACGGCGCTTTCGGCCCGCGTTCCGCCGCACAAATCTATTTTGGCAAAGATCCCGCGGCTCTCTCCATTACGGAAATCGCCTTGCTTTGCGGTCTGCCCCAAGATCCGGGCAAGAACGACCCTTATGCTGATCCGGATCGGGCCAAGACACGCCGCACAGAAGTCCTCGATGTTATGCGCAACCGCAATCTCATCACCGACGATCAGCATACCCAAGCCAAGGATGAGCCTTTCACTTTCGTGGATAACGTCAAAAGCGGCGCGGCTTCCATTAATCTTGGGCAGACTGCCGGATCGGAACAGCGGTATTTTGTCGACTATGTTGTCAGCGACTTGCTGACTGAAGACGCCTATGAGAAGAATCTGGGTTCCGGCCAGGAGCTGGCTTGGTTGATTTACAACGGTGGCCTTCGCATTCACACCACCGTCGATCCCAAGATTCAAAAAGCCGCGGAGGATGCTGTAAAGGACGCGAAAAATTTTCCTGATAACGAAGAGGCTGAACGGCCCGTCCAGAGCGCGATCATCGTGCTTGACAACGCCACCGGAAATGTGGCGGCAATGGTCGGCGGACGGGAGCAGGCGAGCCAAAAGCGCTCTTATAACCGGGCGACACTGAGCAAACGCCAGACGGGTTCGGTAGCCAGCCCCTTGATAGCTTACGCGCCGGCTCTGGAAAAAGGCGGCTATTTTGCCGGAACAGTGTTTGACGACGGACCTGCTCCCATCGACGGCTGGACACCTAAAAACGCCAATGGACGCTACAACGGCTTGATCACTATGCGCGAAGCTATTGTGAATCCTGCCAACATCTATACCGTCAAGCTCTATCAAAACGCCGGCGTCGACTATTGCTGGGATTTTGCCAAAAAAAATCTGGGTCTTGATCTCAAAGAAAGTGAAAAAACCCAGTTAAACAACGCTATAGGCGCCTTTGGCGCCACACCGATGGAAATTACCCGGGCCTATTCCGCCTTCCCTAATTTGGGTACGATTAAGGAGCCCCGGTGTGTTACCCAAATTGCCAATGCCGACAACCGGGTACTGTTAGAGGCTGAGGTGAAGACAAACAGAGCCATGAAGGAAACCACCGCCTATGTTGTGAGTGATATGATGCGTTCCGCCGTGACAGACGGGAACGCGAAAGAGGCCAAACTGGACGATTGGTATATCTGTGGCAGACCAGGGACCGCCCCTCTGGACGCTGCTGTTTTCGGCAGCCGTACAGGAACTACGGACGCCTGGTTCGCCGGGTACAGCCCTGCTTATACCGCTGTTGTTTGGACAGGATACGATACCAGTGACGGGGACCATTATCTAAGCACGGAATATGGCGGCGAATTCGGCGGTTCGATACCCGCCGGCATGTGGAATCAAGTCATGGGGAAAGCCCATGAAGGTCTTACTGTGCAGACAAGTTTGACCAAGCCCGCTGATGTTATGACTATTAAGTTTGACGCCATGTCGGGTCTTAAGCCAGTTCGGTTGACGCCCGCCGCCCTTGTCAAAGAAGAAATTGGCCCCGGGAACGGTTCTCCCGAGGGAGATAGTGATGTATGGATTGAGCTCGAAGTCGATCGCAACAATCCCAATTTGCTGGCGATTGAGGGGGTTCCGTCTGTATTAAAAACCTTCCTGGCTCTTGAGCGCGGTTTCTGGTCGGAGAGGGAGCTTCCATACAAACCGCCTACCCAGTTTTCTTCCGTACTTGACATTCCCCGGCCTAACATCAATGGATCATATGATCCCGGCGTGGGTGGGGGGGGGCAAAGACTGCTCATAACGTTTCGAACACCTGTCACCAATTGGAGTGCGTTTACCGCTGTTGTCGTTCTCTCGAGTACGACTCAGGGCGGAACATCAAGAAGCATTGGCGTGGATATGGTTAACCCGTCTACTTTGACAGTTCAGATAAATCCTCAGTTAACACCCCAACAAGATTATCAGTTCTATGTCTATCTCCGAGAGCGGGCGACCGGCCGCGAAGGGGGACAAAGCGACGTCTGGACTTTTCGCGCTTAGTGTTCGGTAAGTTTGGTAAGGTTTCTTGGACATTTCAGATAGCGTCAGCACGTTTTAGGAGTTGCCCATGATGAATCCAGGAACCTGCATCCGCCAACAAACCGAACAACAAGAGTACGCCATCCTGTCGCCTTATGCCGCTAAAAGCGCCGAAGCGACGCGGGTTCGCCCCGAGGAGGGGTGCCCTATTCGAACGAGCTATCAGAGGGATCGGGATCGCGTTTTGCACAGCAAGCCTTTTCGTCGGCTTAAGCATAAGACGCAAGTTTACATCGCGCCGGCTGGGGATCACTACCGGACGCGTATGACCCATAGCCTGGAAGTGGCGCAGATCTGTCGCACTGTTGGCCGGGCTCTGCGCCTGAACGAAGATCTGATTGAAGCCATCGCGCTGGGCCATGACGTGGGGCATACCCCTTTTGGGCATGTCGGAGAACAGGCGTTGGCGGAGATCGTAGGATCTTTTGAGCATAACCGGCAGTCTTTGCGGACTTTTACAGTGCTGACGGCTGACGGCCAAGGGCTTAATCTGACCGAGGCGGTGCTGGACGGTATTCTTCACCACACAGGCGACGGCAAGCCCAACACTCTGGAAGGGCAAATTGTGCGTGTCGGTGACCGGATAGGCTATTTATGCCATGATTTTGACGACGCGGTGCGGGCGGGCTATATGTCGCTGACAGATCTGCCCGGACAAGTCCGTGATATTTTAGGAGAAACATCAAGGGAGATGATTACATCAATGACAACAGATATGATCCAGGCCTCCTGGCAGAAGCCCGCCATTGCTATGTCGCCGCCGGTTTATGCCGCGATGGGGGAATTCAGACAAGTTATGTTCGATAAAATCTATAACAGCGGTCTTTTGCTGCGGGAACGTTTCAAGGGCAAAATGATCATTAGGGAACTTTTTAAATATTGCCGTGATAATCCCGGGGTTCTGCCCGAAGGGTTTTTGCGGTGGGCCGATGGGGATGTGGTATTGGCTGTAACGGATTATTTGGCTGGGTGTACAGATAATCACGCGATTTCTCTTTTTCAGGAAATTTTTATTCCCCGCTCAGAATATAAACTTCTGAATGTATGACGATAACCGGGAAATGTTCAGCGGGCAAACATATCAGAAAGATTTAGAAGGAAAATTGAATGTTTTAGCGAATTTTGTACTCATATCTTGAGTTCATCATATTTTTTGTTGGTCGGAGAGAGTAGGGTTAATCAGGTGAGAGTTGGGGTTATCCAGGAACTGGCAGTGAGAAAGTTGGTTTGGCGTGGCTGAGCATATTCCTCAGGATTTCATTGATAATGTTTTGCGGCATACCGACATTGTCGAGATTGTTTCGGAATATGTGACTCTTAAGCAGCGGGGCAGGAATTTTCAAGGGCTGTGCCCTTTCCATGCCGAGAAAACGCCGAGTTTCAGCGTCAATCCGGAGAAGCAGATTTTTTATTGTTTCGGGTGCCATGTGGGAGGCAGCGCGCTGACGTTTTTGATGAAGAAGGAGAATTATCCTTTTTTGGAGGCGCTGGAACTTCTGGCCGATCGGGCAGGACTGAGTCTGCCACAGCGGGAGTCCTCTGTGAAAGACCGGGAAAAAGAGGTCCTACGGCAGCGCTGGCGGGATATCTATGCTCACGCAGCGGCGTATTTCCAAGGGACCCTGCAGCGCCCGGAGGGCCGGGAGGCCTTAGCTTATCTGAGGTCAAGGGGGATTGACGATGATACCTTGAACCGTTTCGGGTTGGGCTATGCGCCCCAGGGTTGGACGGGGCTTCTGGCTGAGATGCGCAAACATGGTTTTGGGGCGCAGGAGTTGGAGACCACCGGTCTCGTTGTGGCCAAAAACCGTGAGCCAGCCGACGGAGCGTCTTCTCACTATGACCGGTTCCGCCATCGTGTTATCTTTGCCATTCGGGATGTGCAGG
Organism: Peptococcaceae bacterium; assembly: GCA_009783315.1. GTDB lineage: Bacteria > Bacillota > Desulfitobacteriia > Desulfitobacteriales > Syntrophobotulaceae > WRJI01. Next base: position 28,784 of record WRHI01000014.1, on the reverse strand, counting down.
GCAGGGTGATCGCTTTCGGCGGACGGGTGCTGGACGACGCCGTGCCGAAGTATCTGAATTCGCCGGAGACGATGTTTTTTAGCAAAGGCCGTGGCCTCTATGCCTTGGATTTGGCGGTTCCGGCTATCCGTGCCAAAGGATATGTGCTGCTGATGGAAGGCTATATGGACGTCATTGCCGCCCATAGGATGGGATGCAAAACGGCTGTCGCTACGCTGGGGACCGCCCTGACCAGGGATCAGGCTTACTTGTTGAAACGATACGCCGCCAAGGTTTATATTTGTTACGACAGCGATGTAGCCGGTGTGCAGGCGGCGTGCCGGGCCGGTGAGATGTTGGCTGCTGAGGATGTTGACGCCTTCGTCGTCGATGTCAGCCCGGCTAAGGATCCGGATGAGTTCCTGGCTTCGGCTTCTCTGGATGAATTCGAGGAACGCAGACGACAGGCGAAACCTTATCTGGAGTTCAAATTTAGGACCGTGCTGGCTGAGAGGGATCCTGAGAACCAGCGCTTAGAGCTTGCCCCTGAGGATAAAGCGCGTCTGATCCAGAAGCTGGCGCCTGAAGTTATGCGAATCAAAAGCCCCATTGTTCGGGAAAGTATGGAGCGATTGATGGCGAAGGAACTGGGTGTAACTTATGAAGCTGTTAGCCATGAACTGTTTCAAATTGAGTCGAAAAGGAAAAGAACCAAAAAAAACGCCTTTGCGCAGCAAGATTTCTTGCCTAAACAGGATATTTCTGTAAGAAATAGAAATACTATAGAAGAAACGCGGCCTGTGATGTCTGCCGTACCTCCCGGAATCTTTGCGGCTGAACAGCTAATTCTACGGATTTTGCTGGAAGACCCACGATTAGCTGAAGGAGTAGTGAACAGGCTGGGTGAGGGGTTTTGGAGCATAGGCGAGCACAAGAAGATTTTTGAGAGTATTTCCAAGATTTCATCCTTTGGTAGCGCCGGTACGGCTCAGCAAGATGGAGGCGCAGTTCAAGCGGTATTGGCCGCGGAATCTGAGCATACGGATATATGCGGGAGATTGGCGGCGATTTTGGAGATTGAGTATGCCGAGGGCCGGGAGGACGAAATTTTGAATGATTGTTTGGATTCTTTGCTGAATGCTCAAAATAGGGTTGAGATAGAGAGAATGCAACAGGAACTCGCGTGTTTGGGGTCCACGGAAGAGTTGACGGCGGAGGCCAAAGATATGGCGCGGGCGATGTTGGAAAACCTGAGATGTAAACAGATAGAGGAGCGATTGCGTCGTGGCTAAGAATGAGGTGGAAAGACTGGTCTCGGAGAACCCGACGGAAGGGGGAAACTCGTTGAAAATAGAAGAGCGGCAAAAAGAAGGCGACGTTGCCGGGCTCATAGAGATGGGCCGGAGCAAGGGGAATTTGACTTACCGTGAGATTGCTAATGCTCTGCAAAAAGTGGACCTTTCCGAAGAGCAGATTGAAGAGATCTACGAACAGCTCACAAGCTTGGGAATCGACGTTGTGGACGATGTTGTCGATATAGACCTCATTGACAAGGAAGCCAAAGTGTTGGCTGAAGAGATCACTGGGGAAACGGAAATAGATATCAGCGTGCCCGAAGGGGCCAGCGTGGATGATCCCGTGCGTATGTATTTGAAAGAGATTGGCCGGGTGACGCTGCTGTCTGCTGAAGAGGAAATCGAATTAGCTAAGCTGATGGAGAATGGCGACGAGCTGGCCAAACGTAAGTTGACGGAAGCTAATCTGAGGTTGGTGGTCAGCATCGCTAAACGCTATGTGGGCCGCGGTATGCTCTTTTTGGATTTGATTCAAGAGGGTAATCTTGGGCTCATTAAAGCTGTGGAAAAATTCGATTTCCGCAAAGGGTTTAAGTTCAGTACCTATGCCACATGGTGGATCCGTCAGGCTATTACCCGGGCTATTGCGGATCAGGCCCGAACTATCCGGATTCCCGTGCATATGGTGGAAACCATCAATAAATTGATCCGTATCAACCGCCAGCTTTTGCAGGATTTGGGGCGGGATCCAACGCCGGAGGAGACGGCTCGGGTTATGGATATAACAGAGGACCGGGTGCGGGAGATCCAAAAAATCGCCCAGGAGCCGGTGTCCCTGGCGACACCGATTGGGGAAGAGGAAGATTCTCATCTGGGAGATTTCATTCCTGATGACGACGCACCGGCACCCTCGGAAGCCGCTTCATTCATTTTGCTCAAAGAGCAGCTGGAGGAAGTTTTGGAGACTTTGGCGCCACGGGAGGAGAAGGTGCTGCGTCTGCGGTTTGGAATCAGCGACGGCCGACCGCGCACGTTGGAGGAAGTGGGCAAAGAGTTTGGAGTGACCAGGGAACGGATTCGCCAGATTGAGGCGAAAGCTTTGCGCAAGCTGCGTCATCCCAGCCGGAGCCGGAAACTTAAAGACTATTTAGAATAATCTATGGGCTCCTCCAATAGGCATAAAGTGAGGAAAACGGTAAAGAATAATTTTTGAATTCGTCTGTGAAAAAACTTGACCTGCCATAGGGCTTTGCGTATAATAGAGATCGTGAGTGTTCCTCGATAGCTCAATGGTAGAGCAACCGGCTGTTAACCGGTAGGTTGTAGGTTCGAGTCCTACTCGAGGAGCCAATTTAATTGGCAGTCGGTAATGGACAGTTGATGTGATGTGAAATGCTATTTTTGCATAATAAACGGGATTCAACATTTGCTGTGTTGCAGCGTTAAGACCTCGCCCCTTAAGCGAAGTCTTGCACAAGGAGGGCCTATAGCTCAGCGGTAGAGCCGCCGGCTCATAACCGGTTGGTCCCTGGTTCGATCCCAGGTGGGCCCACCATTCTGTTCATTAGTCGAACCAGTAACGCCTGGTTGACCAGTAACGCCTGGTTGACCGCTTTCAATAAGACTCAATTCAGACCGAAATAAAATCCATGTTACAATAGCCCAAGATGATTGTTTTTCACCTGGGCAATGCAAGTTTTGTGAAACTGCAGAAAGAAGGCGCGTATGAATAACGAAGAAAGAATTATTGAGATGCTCACTCAAATACAGGATGGTCAGGCTAAAATGGAAGCCCGTCAGGCTAAAATGGAAGCCCGTCAGGCTAAAATGGAAGCCCGTCAGGCTAAAATGGAAGCCCGTCAGGCTAAAATGGAAGCCAGTCAGGCTAAAATGGAAGCCAGTCAGGCTAAAATGGAAGCCAGTCAGACCAAAATGGAAGCCCGTCAGACCACAATGGAAGCCCGTCAGACCACAATGGAATCTAGTATAGCAAGCATAGAGGTTAGTATGAAAGATGTTCAGGCCAATGTTAAATATATTTGGGAAGACATATCGCGAGGGGATAAACGCCTTGAAAGGCACGAACAGAAATATCATAAATTTGCCTAAGTACAGGCGGTCCTGACAAAAACGAATCCGTGTATGAAAACATAAATTGTGCAACCCGGTTCGACTAATGCACAAATGGGCCCACCATTCTGTTCATTAGTCAAACCAGTAACGCCTGGTAGACCAGTAACGCCTGGTAGACCACTTTCAATAAGACTCAAATCAGACCGAGCAAGGCCGACTTGCTCTTTTGCTATGTTGTAATAGACCAATAAATGCTTATTGACGAAATAGGATCGATTATAGTAAACTCAAGATGGATATGTCGAACCGTCTGTGATGACAAATGACGTACATTACTTGAGAAGGAGACAAGTTATGAAGAAACTGTTGATATCAATTATTGTATCAGGCCTTGTCCTGATCTCATTCAGTGGGTGCGAAAAAATCAAAGACCTCACCTTACCTGAATCGCAGAATGTCACGCAGGACTTGGATAAGCTTTACCGTGATCTGAGCGAGTATATTTCAAATCCGGAAAGTCTGTCAGGCGGCGTATTGGCGGGGACTCTTACTTTCTCGGTGTGTGTTCTTGACGAACCCATGACTCTCAATCTGGAAGGAGAAGATCATCTCTACCAGTCTGCCTGTATTTCGCGTAATATAGATCAAGTGCTCTTAATGGAAGTTGATGATCTCACAGAATACCCCGCAGCAGGTTCTTATATAAGCGTGACGGGTACTGTTACAGGAAGTGTGTATTGGATAGAAAAGAACCAGCAGGAGCACGTCCTGGATTTCAAAGTGGCCAGCTATAAACCTTTGGAACAAAAAAATATCCAGGCCAATACAGGGATCATGGATGTCGGTTTTGGTACAGTAGAGTTCAAAGGCGCCCATTATAGCAGCGCACACATGAACATGCGAGTCGTTGTTCTCTATTATGAGTTTACCAACACGGACAGCAAAGAAAGATCTCCAAGCCTGGGTAATGTGGAATTGTGTATTGATGGCGTTTATTTTTCGAAAACCACAATCTTTCCTCCCAAGGAACTAGACGAGAAAGCGTTAGTTTCGGGGGTAGGTAGTGGCAAAACGTACCCCGGCAAGACTTCTCTTTATTATGCTGTTTACGAGCTTCCGGAAAACGCCTCAGGAACGAGTGTCTCTATTCTTAGGTACGATGATGATTTTAACACCACAGACAATATTACTGTGGATCTCGCGAGATCCCTGTCCGCTATGCAATAGCACAGGGCTCGGTCTGGCTGAAGAGGATTAATCCAAATCCTCAATTAAGACCGTGCACGATAATAAAAACCGCAAAATCTGGTTCGACTCATGAACAAGTGGGCCCATTCTGTTTATGAGTTGAACCATTTTCTGTTAAAGAGGTCTGTTAAAGGCAATTCAGATTAGGTGAGCATTGCTTGCTTGCTCTTTGCTGTTGTCGTATATGATGAGATTGTTTTCGTCCAGAAGACTTCAGAAGCAAGAACTGGTTTTTTTGTCGGATTGAGATTGGGACTTGCTGGCTAATGCTGATTATCGGAGATTTTCACAGCTCGATCAAATTGACACCCATCGGCGCAGGGAGTAGAATTTGAGAGTCGGAAGGCTGAGAGTATATCCCAAAACAAATAATATTGCGAAGGAGATACAGAGCTATGTCATTTATGGAATTGAACGCAAGAGAACTGAAAGTGAACCCCTTTGCCATGCTGCACGAAGAGTGGGCGCTGGTGAGCGCGGGGGGTCTGAATGACTCAGGAACCGGCCCGCGGACGGTTCTGAATAACTCAGGAACCGACCCGCGGACGGTTCTGAATAACTCAGGAACCGACCCGCGGACGGTTCTGAATAACTCAGGAACCGACCCGCGGACGGTTCTGAATAACTCAGGAACCGACCCGCGGGCGGTTCTGAATAACTCAGGAACCGACCCGCGGGCGGTTCTGAGTTATAATACCATGACAGTGAGCTGGGGAATGATGGGAACTATGTGGAACAAACCCGTCGCGATGGTTTTTATCCGCCCCCAAAGATATACCAAGGAGTTTGTGGATCGGGCGGACTCCTTTACGCTAAGTTTTTACCCGAAAGAATATAAGAAGGCGCTGGGGCTTTTGGGCTCAAAGTCCGGCAGAGATGGGGACAAAATCGGGGAAAGCGGCTTGACGCCTTATTTTCTTGATGATACGGTGGCGTTTGAAGAAGCCCACACCATTCTTGTTTGCCGAAAGCTATTTGGCGATCAGCCCTTGGACGCTGCTAAGTTTGTTGACCTCAAGCTGGCACCGGAGTTTTATCCTGATCAGGATTTTCATCATATGTATTTTGGCGAAGTGATCAAAGTGCTGACAAAAGAGTGAAAAACTTCGTATTCAGAGTGATGGCAAAACGAAAGCCTCATGATTTGAGGGCGTTATGATCTGAGCAGGTGGGGGTAAAGCATGATAATAATACGAGGCAAACACAATGACGCTGTCTGCTATACGCCCCGGCTGGAAGAAGCGGCGGCCACGCAGATCAAGGCTGTCTGCGACCAGGAGGTCTTCGCCAGCTGCAAAATCCGCATTATGCCGGATGTTCACGCCGGCAAGGGTTGTACCATCGGCACAACGATGACCATCACGGATAAAATTGTGCCCGGTATGGTGGGTGTGGATATTGGTTGTGGCATGGAGACCGTCCGGCTCGACGTTTCCGGAATGGATTTTGCCCGGCTGGATGAGACGATTTATAAAACCATTCCCGCTGGTTTTGAGGTGCGTTCGCGCCCTCACAAGTTGGCCAATGAAATCGACTTGAACGTGCTGCGCTGCGCCCGGCACGTCAGTCTGCACCGCGCCGTCCACAGCATTGGAACCCTTGGCGGAGGCAACCATTTCATTGAGGTTGACAAGGATAAAGACGGGGCGCTCTATCTGGTGGTGCATTCCGGCAGCCGCCATTTGGGCCATGAAGTGGCGGACTACTATCAGACTCAGGGGCTGAGCGCCCTCTGCGGCAACGCCCGGTTCCAATTGGATGAAGTCATTGCCCAACTGAAAGCCCAAGGGCGCTCCCAAGAGATCCAGAGCACCGTCAAGGCGTTGAAAGGGCAGTCAGCGCTTCCCGTGCCCAAAGAGCTGACCTATGTTGAGGGCGGCCTTTTTGACGATTACATCTACGACATGAAAATTGTCCAGCGATTCGCCATGCTGAACCGCAAGGCTATGGTTGACACCATCCTGGTGGAGCTCGGTCTGAACGCTGGAGAAAGGTTCACAACCATCCACAACTATATTGACACGGATTCGATGATTCTGCGTAAGGGCGCCGTCTCGGCTTTGGAAGGCGAGAAACTGCTGATTCCCATCAATATGCGCGACGGCAGCTTGATCTGCGTTGGCAAAGGGAATCAGGATTGGAACTGCTCCGCGCCCCATGGCGCCGGACGACTGATGAGTCGCGGCAAGGCTTTTCATGAGTTTTCAATGGAAGAGTATCAAGCTGAAATGTCTGGGGTTTTTTCCACCTGCGTGGTTCCCGATACGCTGGATGAGTCCCCCATGGCCTACAAAAGCATGGAGGAGATTATCAGCCAGATTGGGCCGACGGCTGACATTGTGGCAAGAATTAAGCCGGTGTACAACTTCAAAGCGGCGGAGAAAAGATCCCGCCGATGAGTTTTGAGAACGACTCTCACAACCTATTGTTTTTCAAGAGCTGCTGCTTAATGTCCCAAAGTTTGGGCGACAAATCCACATAATAAGTATGAGGGTTCTCGAAGCGCTTGACTTCGTCCCACAACAGGCCGACCTGCTCGGCGCAATAGGCCTTAATGTGGTCGATAGGCGGTGGAGTGTAGACCAGCATACCATTTTTGAAAATGGGAACTTGCAGTACCTTAGCGGTAAAATTCGTCAAGGTTTTCGTTTTCCATGTGGCGTTGGGGTCAAAGATGGTATGGGGTTGGGTTTCATCGATCGTTTCATCATATACACACACTTCGTCCGCGAGGGCTTTGCCGCTGTCGTTATCAAACAGACGGTACAGTTTCTTAAAATGAGGATTCGTGATTTTCGAGACGTTTTCGCTCATTTTGATTTTTGGGACAATGTGTCCTTGCGCATCCGCGACCGCCGCAAGCTTATAGACACCGCCGAAAACCGGATCACTTTTCGCTGTTATCAGGCGTTCACCCACCCCGAAAACATCCACTTGAGCTCCCTGTATAATCAGATCCCGGATCAGGTACTCGTCTAGAGAATTGGAAGCGACAATCTTGCAATCAGGCAACCCGGCTTCATCAAGCATTTTGCGGACTTCTTTGGACAAATACGAAATATCGCCGGAATCCAGCCGAACGGCGCAACTCGTCACGGCTTGGGGCAGAAGCACCTCTTTGAACGCTTTAATGGCGTTGGGGACGCCGCTTTTCAAGGTGTTGTAAGTGTCCACTAGCAAGGTGGAAGTATGGGGATACAGTTCGCAGTAAGTCCTAAAAGCTTCGTATTCAGAATCAAACATCTGCACCCAAGAATGCGCCATAGTCCCACTGGCGGGAACGCCAAACAGTTCATCGGTCAAAGAGCAGGAAGTTCCGGCGCAGCCACCAATATACGCCGCTCTGGCGCCGATAATAGCGCCGTCCGCGCCTTGGGCCCGGCGCGAACCAAACTCCAATACAGCGCGCCCTTGGGCGGCCCGAACAATCCTGTTCGCTTTCGTCGCGATTAAAGATTGATGATTTAAGGACAGCAGGATAGCTGTTTCGATCATCTGGGCTTCAATCACCGGGGCTATGACCGTCAGAATAGGTTCATTCGGAAAAATAGGCGTTCCCTCGGGGACCGCGTATATATCTCCCGTAAAGCGGAACGTTGTCAGATATTCCAAGAACTCCTCAGAAAACAGCTTCTTCCCGCGCAGATAGGCAATGTTTTCAGGATCAAAACGGAGCTGTTGGATATAGTCGATCACCTGTGCCAGCCCTGCCGCGATGGCAAACCCGCCCTTATCCGGCACAGAGCGAAAAAACACGTCAAAATAAGCGGTTTTCTGGTGAAAGCCGTTTTTCAAATAGCCGCCGGCCATTGTCAGTTCATAAAAATCGCAGAGCATGGATAGATTGATCTTGTTCACGGTTGGCGCCTGCCTCCTACAAAACTATGGCAATAATGATAGCACGATTCGCCTTCAACATTCAAATCAAGTACCTTTCAGGGTGCATATTTTAAAAGTATTTTAAAAGTGCAGGAAGCGACAAAAAAATAAATAGAAATATCTCCTGCGGGGTTCTCCCGCAATCTAATGGTGAATAGAGATGGATATTATGTGGGCTCGTAACAGTCCCGAGGTAGGGTTTGGTGAGCGGGAAAATTCCTTTTGAGATTTACGACCCCTTTTACAGCGAGAAAAACCAGGCGCGGCTTGCCCGCTCAGTGGCTGACGCAGAAGCCGGGCGAATAACAGTACACGAATTAATTGAGGATTGACTTATGCAGAAAGCGTGGACAGATGATGCATGGGAAGATTATCTTTTCTGGCAAACACAGGATAGAAAGACCCTGAAACGCATCAACAATCTTTTGAGGGATATTGACCGTGAGCCTTTTTCGGGGATTGGTAAACCGGAACCACTCACAGGCAATTTACAGGGATATTGGAGCAGGCGCATAGATGCTGTGAATCGAGGGTCCGAACGGTCCGAACTGCAACCCCAGCTGTCCAGATAAAGAGACGAAACCTGCTTGGAGCAGACGGGTGCAGGGCGGCCAAGCCCCGTGCCGGAGCCTTTTCGGGAGTGGCGGCAGCGGGTCTTAGGCCTTGGAGCGGAAAAAAACGCAGGCTGCCTTATTTGCGTTTTTCGCGTAAAGGCCTTAGACCCGCGCCGCCACGGAGAAAGGCTCCGGCACGGGGCTTGGCCGCCCTGCACCCGTCTGCTCCAAGCAGATTGAGACGAAATAATTTTTGCAGTTCCAGGAAACCCTATAGTCAGCTCCAATAACAAAGAAGGGAACCCCTCAATGAGTTCAGACCGCAGGACTATTTTCTTGGTGGACGACGATATAACCAACCTAACAGTTGGCAGCGAAACACTTACGAACGCCTACAACGTTTTTACATTCAACTCAGGAGCACGCCTCCTGAAAAGGCTGGAAAAACATATCCCCGACCTTATTCTCTTAGATGTGGAAATGCCGGAAATGAACGGATATGAGACGATACAGCAAGTCAAAAACAAACAGGAAACCCGACAAATCCCCATTATTTTCCTTACAGCCAGAAGCGACAGCGAGAGCGAACTGCAAGGTTTGTCGTTGGGTGCTATTGACTATCTCAGCAAACCGTTTTCACCGCCGCTCCTGCTCAAACGCATAGAAGTGCATTTGCTTGTCCAGGAACAGAATCGGGAGCTCGTCAATTTTAACAACAACCTCCAGGAAATGGTGGAGATGAAAACAACAACGGTTGTTGAATTGAAAAACGCCGTCTTGAAAACTATGGCGGAACTTGTGGAATATCGTGACAATGTTACCGGGAGCCACATAGAAAGAACTCAGAGATATGTGAGCATCTTGCTGAATACGCTGCTGGAACAGGGATTATATAAAGATGAAACGGACACATGGAATATGGATCTGGTTCTGCAGTCTACACAACTCCATGATGTCGGAAAAATCGCTATCAAAGACAGCATTCTGCTAAAACCAGGCCAATTAACCCCGGAAGAATTTGAGATGATTAAGGAACATACGACATTTGGCGAAGAAGTTATTGAGAAGATCAAAAAAAATACAACAGAGCACGCTTTTTTGGACTACGCCAAAATTATGGCCGGTGCGCATCACGAAAAATGGGACGGCAGCGGTTATCCAAGAGGAATAAAAGGCGAAGAGATACCGCTTCTGGGTAGAATCATGGCTATTGTGGACGTTTACGACGCTCTCGTTTCCGACAGACCGTACAAAAGGGCTTTTTCTCATGAGGAGGCCGTGAAGATCATTGTTGAAGGCAAAGGGACCCACTTTGACCCTCAGCTTGTTGAAGTGTTCCTGAGCGCCGCCGACAAATTTGGCGAAATCGCCGCTATGCAAAACCTGGAATAAAGATTTCTTGCATCACACCGCAATGAGAGCGTATGATAAAGGTGCTGAGTAGATTTTCCGTACAGAATCTCTTGTGCGAAGACTGCCAGCCATGTGTGTCATAAGGAGTGGCGCCGGATGAATATGGAAACCTGCGGTTCAGCAGCCTATTTTCGTTCTGATCTATTGGAAATCATTCATTTAAGCGATAAGCCGATAACCTATCAAGACCACAATCATGTGTCGTTTTACACAATTGGGTTGGTTCGAAGAGGACAGATTGTTCTGAAAGACCAGGGGGTAAGCCAAATTTATCGGGCCAACAGCAGTTTTGTTGTGGCGCCGTATCAAGTTCACGCCCTCCTATTGCCAGCTAACTATGATTTGATTTCCATCTGCGTGGGCAAAGACCTTGTCAAGTCTTTGGCAGCGGACAGCTTATGCCATGTTTTCGCGCGAACTCTTGCTCAGCTTCATTTGCCTGTAAGTGATGGAGCGTTGGCGGCTGCGGCGGAGTCGTTGTATACCATTAAGGCGCTGCCACCGGATTGCGCTGTTTTCCCAAGCGTTCAGTCTTTATGGAGTGTGCCTGAAAACCATGGTGGCTTGAGAGAATTGGCTGATGAAGCAGGCTATAGTCTGTATCATTTCATTAGAAAATTTAAACGCCATGTGGGTATGACGCCCCATAAGTTTCTGATGCAAAACAGAGTCCGTAAGGCTCAGAGAATGATTGAAAGGGGAAGCCTTTTGGTCAATGTGGCGCCGGAATTGGGGTTTTATGACCAAAGCCATTTTATTAAGTGTTTCAAAAGTGTTGTCGGCTTTACGCCGTCTCAATATAAAGCCTTTATCATGCAAGCCGCAGCGGATCAGTCTGACGAGAAATCATTTTAGGATTATTTGACTTGGTGGATCACTATCATAGCGCCGGCAGAAACTTCGCAAACAAACAAAGACCTTTGCTGCCGGCGGTGACTTCATGATCAAGACCGGCAGGCAAAACCGATAAAACGCCTGCTTCATAGCAGATTTTCTGCCCGGCCGCCATACAAAGGCCGTTTCCGGCAACAACTTCATGGGTTTCTAGTTGTTTGTCGTGACGGTGCAAACCGATCTTCTTGTATGGCGCGATTCGCACGAGGAGATAGCTCAAGGCGCCGTCTGTGTCTTTGGCCGTGATGAGGTGTTTGAGATCGACCCCTTCAAACGTGGCGTGGGGTGACCAAGCTGCGGACGCCAAGTCTGTTACCCGGAATGCTTCGTTGGTGGGACTGGGCAGCAAATACAGTTTTCCCGCCGCAAAATTTTCAAATGTGGACATTGTGATGCCTCCCTCTTCTGGTTTTGGTTTGATACATTACTGTCTTTGAGTATAAGGGATCGAGACCATAGCCGATAGTAAAAAATTGTGTTTTTCGGGCAGACTGCTTGGATAACACTAAAACGGGCTGCGCCCGCAAGTGGAAGGGTATTGGCCCTTGCCGCCAAAATCAAACAAGACTATGTAGACGGAGCTGTCAATTCCTCCGCCAGCGGCAGAACCGCCATTCCAGCAGATCAATAACCGCAAAAAACAGCACACCCAGGAAAGCCATAATGAGAATCGCCGCGAACATCTCGGCGTATTCGACGCGGGCGTGGGCGCTCATAATGGAGTGACCTAAGCCGAGATCGGTGGCGTAGGTTTCGACGAGGAAAAGAACAGCGATAGCAATGCCGACGCTTTGGCGCAGCATAGTCAGAACGTCGGCCAAAGCGGCAGGCAGCAGGACGTGAAAATAGGCGTGCCGCCGTTTGCCGCCGAGGGCGTAAAGAGAATCCAGCATCTCGCCGGGTATTTTTTTGACGGCGTCCCTTGTGGTGATAATGACTTGGAAGACAAGAACGAAAACGATCAGGAATATTTTCGATGTGTCGCCGATACCAAGGAGGAGCATGATGAGGGGCAGAAAGACAATTTTGGGTATGGGATAAAGCAGATAGACCAGAGGAGACAAGAGCCGCTCAAGAAGACGTTCGTAACCGATAAGCAGTCCCAAGGGCAGACCGATAATAAAAGAGACGACTATCGAAATGAAAACCCGATAGAAGCTTGCGAAAAGGTGGGGCTGGGCCGTACCGTCGGCGAAAAGGCGGATTAAGGCGGCCAAGGTTTCCAATGGTGTGGGGAGTATGGCTTGCTTAAGGCTTACGGAGGCAATATGCCAAAGGGCGAACAGGATCAATGTGGTCACAATATAGGTGAGAGGTTTGGTGAAAATTGTGGCTGTGGTGAGAGTCGGGCTTGTGGGATCCGTCGGTTTAGTGCGTTTGGCCGACGGCGTGGCCGGTTCATTCCATCGCTTTCCGTCGCTGGCTGGTTTAAGCATGGGCAGGCCCTCCCTCTGTTTCCTGATGTGCCGCAGCCGGTGTTGGATCCGTTCCCGGCGACTTTCCCAGAAGAGCGCGCACACGTCTTGTTTGCAGGAAAAACTCTTCGCTGGCGCGATACCCCGGAGACCCCGCCAGCGGATTGGCGATTTCGCCGGCGATTTGGGCCGGCATAGCGGTCAGAACCAGAATGCGTGTGCCCAGCAGAACAGCTTCTTCTATGCTGTGTGTGACAAGGATGGTTGTCAGGTGATGATTTTTTTGGATGCCCAGGAGCAACTGTTGCATGGATTCCCGTGTCAAAGCGTCAAGAGAGGAGAAAGGTTCGTCCATAAGAAGCAGGTCTGGATCAAGAATCAGAACCCGAGCCAGGGCGACACGCTGACGCTGGCCGCCGCTAAGCTGGCTGGGATACCTTTTCTTGGTGACGCTGATGTCCAGTTCATCCAAAAGGGCGTCAATCCGGGGCTGTTCTTGCCGGATATCTGTGCCGCGAATTCTCAGCCCGAGGCGGATGTTGCCTTCAACAGTCAGCCAGGGAAAGAGGCCGTATTCCTGGAGGATGAAACCGGTTTTCAGGCGCGGACTGGCGACAGCCCGTCCGTTAATCACGACCGAACCCCGGATGGGTGGCCTGAGGCCGGCCAGCATTGCCAGCAGCGTGCTTTTGCCGCAACCGGAGGGACCAATAAGGGCAAGGCATTCGCCGGCACCGACTTCCAGTGAAAAGTTGTCATAGACTGTAACAGAGGAAGATCCCTGTGTGTAAACAAACCCACAATGACGGCACGAAATCACAATTATCCCCCGCATTTCTTTTCGATAATCCTAATCCTCGAAAGGACAAGCCTGCTGTCAACTGAGGAATGATACATCCACAAGATCTTCGTAGGTGTAAGGCCGGGTAAGAATATTCTTTTCTGTCATCCAGTTCATAACATCATTGAAGTTGGGTTTAAGGGGTGGCTGCGGGGAGGAGAATAACGGTAACGTGTATGAATCGACCAAGCTGGCCGGGACTTTGACACGTTCCGTGATCAAGGCCCGATATTTTTCCGGGTCGGCCATGTAGGTTTCCCGGGCTTGGCTCAAGACGGTCATAAGGGTTTTGATCTCGTTGGGGTAGGAGGTCAGAAGATCCCGGGTCAGGAAGAAGACCGTTTGGGAGATGTCTTCTTGAGTGTCGTCGATAACCCGGATGCAGCCTTGGCTGACGGCATAAGATGATTGAGGTTCAGGAAAGGCGCCGACGGCCAGGGTGCCCTGAATAACCATGTTGAGCCGATCCGGGATTTTGGGAACCGAGATAAAATTGCGGTCGGTGGCCGCGATGCCGGCTGAATCCAGGAGCCGGGTGGCCACATATTCCACGATGGTGTTTTCGGCGATACCGATGCCGGCGCCCGCCAGATCCGCCTGTGTGTTGATGCCGGAGCCGGGTGAGGCGATCAGGCTGAAGGGGCCTTCCGCCGGCGTCGCGCCAAGACAGAGGGTGAGAATGGCAACATCGATCCCGGCTTTTTTGCGCAGGGCGACCGTCATAAGATCGGTGATTTCACCGTCAATTTGTCTGGCTTGCAGAGCCGCGTCCCGTTCCGGGGCGCTGGCAAAGTCAATGAACGTGACATCAAGGCCGGCTTGGGCAAAGAGGTTCTCGTAATCAGCTACGTAGAAGAGCGTGTTGTCGTCGGTGGGGATGAGGCCGATACGGATCTTGCAGGTGTCGGCTTCAGCGCCGCCGCAGCCGCCCGCGCCCAAGAGGAAGAAACTCATGAGAACGATGAGAAGGGCGGCGCCCAAGGTTTTGGCAGAGATGCGCCGCGGCGTCCTGTTGGTGAACGGTTCCGTGGTCCTGACTGAAGCGGGTCTTGGTGTTCTGACAGGGGCGGTGTCGAAGGGGCTCTGTGGGTTTTGTGTCATAGAAACGACCTCTCTTTACGGCGGATTATTTTGTGCCTCTATGTAAGGCGGCGCTGCCTAAAAAATAAGCGTGCACGGCGGTTCCGCGAAAACCGACTTTATGGAGCAATTGGCGCAGCTCATTTTTTGTCAAAAATTGTTCTGTGGAATCGTTGAGCCACTGGTATTCTTCTTTGTGGCGGGAAAAAAGATGACCGACAGCCGGCATGATGTACTTGAAGTACAGCTTGAAAAAAGGCTTAACAAAAGGAGATTCCGGATAAGAGCTGTCCAGACAATAGAGCATGCCGTCTGGTTCTAATATTCGCCATAATTCCCGCAAAACCTGTTCATAATCCGGAACGTTGCGCAAGCCGAAGGAGATGGTGGCGCACTGAAATGAGGCGTCGTCAAAAGGCAGCGCCATGGCGTTGCCATGCTGAAACCGAATGTTGGCCAAGTTCAGTTGGGCTTTCCTTTCTTCGGCTACGGCCAGCATGTTTCCGGAAAAATCAAGGCCGCAGATGTTAGCTTGTGGGTTGCTCCGGGCCAGCTGCAAGGCAATGTCGCCTGTGCCGCAGCACACGTCCAAAATGGACAAAGGATTTTGTTTGGTGATTTTGTTGACCAAATCCTGTTTCCATTTGCGGTGCATACCGAAACAGATAATATCGTTCATTTTGTCATAGTCATTTGAGATCTTTTGAAATACAGCGTGGACTTTTTGTTCTTTTTGTTCGCGGTCAGTTCTAGTCAGAAAAAACACCTGCCCATAAGATAGTAAGAATATAATAGCTGTTGAGAATGGTGACCAGCCGCAAAGTTGTCAGCATGGCGGCGCGGCGGTTAGCGGCTGAATACTCCATGTGCCGGAGACGTTTCAGATAGAGCGCGAAATGAATCAGCAGTGGCAATACGAGCCAAAAACCCGGACGAAAACTGTAGAACGTCAGGTGAGCGATGGCAGCGACGATAAACAGAAAGCCCCCCAACAGAACCCTGGCGGCGTTTTTCCGGCCGAGCAACATGGGGAGAGTGCGCCGACCGGCGGCGGTATCTTTTTCAATATCACAAATATTGTTTGTCAAAAGGATCCAGCCAATACTGACAATAAGGGGCAAAGCATAATATAAGACGGACAAAGACAGCGACCCACTTAATACATAGACAGCGGCCAAGGTAATCATGCCGCCCATCATCAGGCCGCTGATGAATTCTCCGAGGGGCAGATAAGAGATAGGCAGAGGCCCGCCGGAGTATAGGAAAATCGTGGCGGCCCCAAGGAGCCCAATAAGCAGCAAAGGCCAGCCCGTCAACCAGACACAATAGAGTCCCCCCAGCAGAGCCAAAACCAAAAAGACCATGCCCGTCCCCAAAGCCGTTCTGGGATTAATCCGGTTGTAGATAATGGACGCGTCATTCATGTCAAGGGAATTGTCTTCGGTGTCCGTTCCTTTCACATAATCATAATAGTCATTCAGGGTGTTGACGGCGCTTTGCAGCAAAACGGACAGAATCAACAGCAGGACAAAAGGAAAAATAGCGAAGGCATGATACACCGTATAACTAAGTGTGGCGGCCAGCAAAACCGGCAGAACGCCGGCCGGCCAGGTCTGAGGCGCGGCCAGTTCTTTGACAGCCTTATAAGTTAACTTCTGATACATCCATAACCTCACAAAAGGATTAATAATAAAAGGACAAAACAGTTAGCATCCTTAGTTCCCATTGCCCACTGCCCATTCTCCATTGTCCATTAGTCCACAGGCTGAATGATATCAGCCTTGTCCATTGTCCATTGTCATTGTCCATTGTCCATTGTCCATTGTCCATTGTCCATTGTCAACTCCCCATCACCAGAGCGGCTTCGTCACGGTCCAAGGTTTTCATGCATTCGCTGAGGCGGCTTCTGAGGTCACCGGGGGGCAGGGCTTCGCGCATTTGCCTCATGAGGTCTATGGTGCGCCGGAAGATACTGATGATGTCGCCTTCGTCCAGGTTGCAGAGTTTCTGGACTTGGGCCAGGGTTTTTCCTTGGCTCCAGGCGTGGGCGATGATGGCGACGCGGGGGTCGAATCGTGCGGTGTCGGGACCACAGACGCTTTGCAGGAAAGTGATGATATCACGGATGGCTTCCCAGGGGATGAGTTCTTGCGTGGGGCGGATGAAATGGTCGTTTTTGCGGTTTTCGTAGTCGATGCAGGAGACGAGGGCGCATAGGGAAGGGTTGTCAAGGGGATCCAGGCGACCGGAATAAATGAGTTCGGTGACGAGGAGTTCTTCCACATAGATCTGGCGGGCGAGGCTGCCCCGGGCGGCAAGGCGGACGGTGTTTGTCGTTTCTGTTTCATGGGTTTCTGTTTCATGGGTATCTGTTTCGTCGTCAGCCGCTTCGATGTAGCCCAGTTGTTTGAGATGTTCTGTTTTGCCAAGGAATTGGTTGTAGAGGGTTTCTGAGTCTGAGAGGGTCAGAGTTTTTTTAAGGTGTTCTTGGGTTTCTAGAATGGCCAAACGCTGTTTGTTCAGGTCCCGGCATGTGCCGTAGTCCTGTTTGGCACAGGGTGGGGGTGGTTCCTTCAGCCCGGCTTGGGTGAGGAGGTTTTCCAGGCGCCGGATTTTTTGGTGAAGGCGGCGCCCGTATGATTTGCGGCGGCGGTGGGCGTCCATGCGTTTATAACTGCGGCGGAGGCGGTGGAGTTCGTTGGCTTGAGGGGCGTATTCATGGGGACAAGCCAGGGAGCCGATTTTGTCGCAGGCGGTTTGCCGGATTTGGTTGAGCCGGAGGGTTAGGTCGTCGATTTCTTTCTGGGTTTCCCTTTGGAGGCGTGTGAAGGTGTGAGCGGCGAAGCTTTTGAGAAAGTAGGTTTGGATCTGGGCGGAGGTCAGTGTGGCCAGCAGGTTGAGGACGGTGTTGTAGGTGAGCCGGAATTGGCTGGTCAGGGGTTCGAGGCGGCGGATGTCGAAACGGGGGACCGGGTTGCGGCGGAATTCGTTGAAGTCGGCAATGGCAAAGGAGAAGCCTTTTTGGTCGATGCCGCGGCGGCCGGCCCGACCGGACATTTGAAAGAATTCGTGATTTTTGAGGGCGCGGAAGGCGTGTCCGTCGTATTTGTACAAAGAGTCGAAACAGACTGCCCGCACGGGGTAGTTGATGCCGACGCTGAAGGTTTCGGTGCAGTAAAGGACGGACAGAGCCCGGGACAGAAAAAGGGCTTCAACCATTTGTTTCTGGCTGGGCAGCATGCCGGCGTGGTGGTAGGCGATGCCTTTGCTGCAGGTGCTGTAAAGCTGACGGGTGGAGGGGGACCATTGGGATTCCGCGCCCCATTGCCGGATGAATTCGGCGCGGACTTCCCGGCGGCGCTGGGGGTTCAGGTAATTGCGTATGGCGGCGAGTTCGGCGGCTTTTTCGCCGCATTGACGACGGCTGAAGGCGAAGTAGAGGCAGGGGAAATATTCGGTTTCGATTTCTTTGATGAGGTCGATGTGGGTGGTGGGTTCGAAAAGCTGGGAGATTTCGCGCAAGTCTTGGGGGGTGAGGTTGTGGAGGGCTTTGTCGTAGTAGGTTTTCAGGCGAGGGTAAGTACAGAATTTGGTTTGCCGGGTGTAGTACCTGTATTCGAGGGGAATGCTGCGTTTGGGTTCTTCAATGAGGACGAGCTCCTGGCCGCGGATGCTGCTGATCCAGTCTCTGAGTTCATCCGCGTTGGCGATAGTGGCGCTGAGGCCCAGAAGCCGCATGTGGGACGGTGCCAGGATGATGGATTCTTCCCAGACGGTGCCCCGGGCTTCATCATTAAGCCAATGGATTTCGTCGAAGATGATGTATTGGAAGTCGGCGAGGGCGGGGTCGCCGGTGATGACTTGGTTGCGGAAGATTTCGGTGGTCATAATGAGCAGCGGGGCTTGGGGGTTGACAACGATGTCGCCGGTCATGATACCCACGGTGTCTGCGCCGAATTGGCGGGAGAAGTCCCGGTATTTTTGGTTGCTGAGGGCTTTGATAGGAGCTGTGTAGATGATTTTGCGGTCTTCGGCCAGGGCTTTGTCTACAAGGTAGTCGGCGATGAGGGTTTTGCCGGTGCCGGTGGGGGCTGAGACGATGACGGAACGGCCTTGGTCAATGGCGGCGACAGCGTCTTGTTGGAAGGGGTCGAGCTGTAGGTTTTGGTAGGTTTGCATGTGGCGTCTCCCTGGGCGATGACTCGGGGTTGGTGTTACGGTGTTCGGGGTACGATGTTCGAGAAGCAGAGGGTATAGGGATCAAGCAAGCTTTCGACGAGTTTTCTCTTGAAAAACTCGTCGAAATGTTCTGGATATAGTCTTATTTTAGCAGAGGGGTTGGGGCTTGGCAAACGTTTTGCGTGGGCGGGGTGCATATTTCAAAAGTGCAGGAAGCGACAAAAAAATAAATAGAAATATCCACTGCGGGATTCTCCCGCAACCTAATGGTGAATGGAGATGGATATTATGTGGGCTCGTAACAGTCCCAAGGTAGGGTTTGGTGAGCGGGAGACTCCAAAAGCCCGCGAACTTTTTCGCCTTTTGAGGTTGCGTCAGGCAGAGAGGCGCTTGGATTCTCCCGCTCCCCAACCCCTGCGGTATCTGCCTCCAACTCACCATTGCATTATCAAATATTCAGAAGCTTGATATTTTGCGTGACTTATATGGAGAAATCATCAAAAAGCAATTGAGCAGTTAAGGCCTGTTTTGGAGAATTTACATAAAAAAGGATTCTTTATATCCAAACAAATCTACTCCGAAGTTTTAGAGTTGGCCGGGGAAGAAGATGTGTAGTCCGATAGCCCGATTAACGAGTTGCTGCCGGACTGACACATTGAACCAATAAAAATGGAAATTTTTACAAAGTAAAATCTATTGATCTAGACTTGACGCGCCGCCGGGTAGGTTGTATGATAACGTTAGACATGTTGCTGAATGATAACATTTTGGAGGTGATCAAGCAAAATGACGAAACGCTTCAAGGAACCCGGCAAACCAAAACTAAGTGAGACCGAGAGGGAGATCATGCAGATCATCTGGCGGGAAGATCATCCCTTGACATCGACCTTCATACTGGATCAGATCACCAGCCGCAGCTGGACGCTTTCCACGGTGATGACTTTTCTGGCGCGATTGTGTGAGAAGGGGTTTGTCCACTGTGATCGCAGTACCCGGACCAACTACTATACCGCCATTATTTCGGGGGCGGCATACCGGGAACGGGAGAGCAGGGATTTCCTGGAGAAAATTCATAACAACTCCTTCACCAGCATGATTTCCGCTCTGAATAACAGCGGGGCTATTAGTGAGGATGAGCTCATGGAACTGCGTGAGTTTCTGGATGAGAATTTGGGCCGTGAAGGACGGGAATGAGGATTGTACATGCCTGAACTTGTGAAAATAATCTTTGCGAAAATGTTCACTGTTTCGCTGATCGCCGGGGTGCTGACCGCGTTAATTGTAGCGGCGGCGGCTTGGATGAACAGACGGTATTCTCCCAGGTGGCGTTATTGGGTGTGGCTGTTTTTTGCTATCTGGCTGGTGATACCGGTTACCCTGCCTGTGAGCAAAGCGCCCCTTGCTTTTTCTGTCCCGGATATTGTGGTTATCGGGACTTCTCCGACAGCTTCGCAGGATATCATTGGGCAATCAGGGGGAGGATCTTCCGAACTTTGGACTCAGTCTCAGAGGTCGAGGACGGCGACAGATCCGGCGGCGGATCCATCAGCAGATCCATCAGCGGCTCTGGTGTCAACTCCGGCGACGACTCCGGCGGCAGATCCGGCAACGGGTGCGGCAGCGGCTTCTCCCGATAGTTTGTCCGGTTTGACCTTGATGGATCTTCTGGTCATGGTCTGGCTGTTGGGGGTGGTGGCTTTTCTTCTGGTCGGCGGCATCAAAGCCCTGTGGTTCCGTGTTTCCCTTCGCCGAATGTGGCGGCCCTGCGGCAGCGCGGAGGTGGCTCGTTCTGTCCGCCGGACTATGGAAGAAATGGCTTTCTATCCGGATATGCGGATTATGATATGCCAAGGGATACGCAGTCCTTTTGTAACGGGGCTGATCCGTCCGGCGTTGGTTCTGCCCGGGGAGACCTATGATCCCTGTTTGCTGGGCCATGTCATTCACCACGAGATGACCCATTGCCGGCGCCGCGATCTGTGGTACAAGCTGATCATCAACCTGGCTAACGCGGTACACTGGTTCAACCCTCTGGTGTGGGTGATGAACCGGGCCGGCGACCGTGACCTGGAACTGGTGTGCGATGAACTGGTTACCCGCGGGCAGGACAGAACCCGCCGCAGAGAATACAGCGAGTCGATTCTGCTGACGCTCAAACCGGGCAAAACCAGGAGGCTGCCCGGGCTGACCACCTCTTTCAGCGCCGGCGCCAAAGATCTGAAAAGACGTTTTGAAAACATTGTGCTGACGCCGGCCAAACGCAGCGGATCCCTGTTTCTCATGCTGACCATGCTGCTGGCGGTGGTGGTTGGCAGCGCGGCTCAAGTCACTGTGGGTTCTGTGGAAGCGGGAAAGGAGACATACCTGTCGGGATCGGAGGCCGGTCAGGGTGCGTATGCAGATCCTTGTGGGGATATCGAAAAATGGGAGAGGTTTCCGGAGGAAACCAACTGGAGAATAGAGGACGGAAAGCTGGTACATGACCCGTCAGGAGTATCGTCCTGGGATTACGCGCATCTCAGGGACACGGAAGTGGTCAATGGCACCGTTTCCGCAAAAGTGACGATTGAACGCCGGTCTGACGCAGACATTCCCTGGGCCGGTCTGACCGTGCGGCGAGAAGCCAATACAGGGAAATGGAACAGTGGCTATACAGTATTCGTGGGATGGAGCGACAAAAATAAGAGCCTGATATTGAATATCGCCAAAGGCATACGTTCCGGACATGGCGGCGACGGGTTTACGGACCGGTCGGATCTTAAGAACCTGATAATACCCGGATCAGAGCTCGGGAAGGAGGTGGAGATCACAGTTGTCATGAGGGGAAGCAGAATCGACGTTCATGTGAACGCCGCCTGGATTGCTGGGTTCAATGATGACGACTTTATTGCGGGTTGTGTGGGGCCTCTGGCGCAGGATGCCCGGATATCCTTCAGCGACTTCAGGGTTTGTGATTTTGACAATATTATTGTGTATCCTGACCCCTGCGAGGACATTGAAAAGTGGGAGAGGTTTCCCACCAATCACAACAATTGGCGGAGTGAAAATGGGAAACTGGTGCGAGACCCAGAGGGCAAAACGGGTTATCAATACGCTTACCTCAGGAACACTGAAGTAACTGACGGCGTCGTTTCTGCCAGAATAACCATCCAGCGACTGTCTGGCACGGATATTCCCTGGGCCGGTTTGGCCGTACGGCAAAAAACAAGCGGAAACCAGTATAATACCGGTTATGTTGTTTATGTGGGCTGGAGCGACAGGACAAACAGTTTGATCATAAATGTTGCGAAAGGAATACCTTCCGGACACGGGGGCGACGGGCTTGCTGACCGAAAAGATCTGAAGAATCTTCTTATATCCGGATCCGAGATCGGGAAAGAGGTTGAGATCGTGATTGTTATGAAGGGGAACAGATTCAATGTTTACGCGGATGGTGTATGGATTACCGGGTTCAACGACGATGACTTCATTTCGGGTCATGTGGGACCTTTCGCGCAGGATGCAGAGATATCCTTCAAAGAGTTTAAGGTTTATCAGTTCTAAATCATAATCCGCATTTGAGCAGCCATCCCAGTCTACTACCGAACCATGCAAAAAAAAATAGGAGATGTTAAAAATGAACCCAAAATCACGTTGGTTAGCTTTCCTGTGCTCTTTTGCCTTTGTGTTGCTCTTGAGTACACAATGTGTCGTTCCGAATGCCTTCGCGGCAGTGAATACCGTCACCTATGACTACGGAGAAAACGGCGGCAGCGCCGCTGAAGTGGATCTGACTCTGAAGGGCGCTGAGAAAGGAGACTGGGATTTTCTCGGCTGGAACACCGAAAAGGACGCAACCACAGAGCTGAGTTCTCTGCCCCTGCCTCTGCCGGATCCCCTGAGGCTCTATGCCATCTACACAAAGAATCTGCCGGTAGTTTTCAGGGACTACAATGCAACCGAACCCAGAGATCGGACGATTCAGGCGGCAATTTATAACAACAACCCTGGGGGAGAAGTTGTGCCTCCGGAGCAGGGCCCGTTCACCGGTTGGATGACCAGAGGATGGAGTGCCTCGACGGAACCGGATGCCGATCCGGCTCTGTCTTTCCCGGTGAGCATTACGGATACGGCTCCTCCGATGTATTACGGATTGTATAAACGTCCAATCACTCTGAGCTATGAAACCGAGGGCGGCGTACTGGCAGAGGATTCGTACGCAACCTCGGGGATACAATACATCAACAGCCTCGGGCTTTACAAGAACCCGGAGCTCACCGTCAGGTCCGCAACCAAATCGGGTGCGGACCTGGATTACTGGGCGCTGAACAGCCCGGATGGCGTCATCAGGTATCATCCCGGCAGCCTCATAACGATTGACGGGGATGCCACACTGTATGCCGTATGGAAATATGACGAATACACCGTCACATTCAACTACGGGGCCAACGGCGGCACCGAGCCGGATACCGGAGAGGTATTGTCATCCCCGATGAAAGCCGCCGCCAACGCGACGTTGAATCTCCCCCTGACAGCCGATAAAGGGAATGGCTGGCAGTTCCTCGGCTGGAACACGGACAGGGACGCGAGAACGGGGTGGCTGAGCCATGCTATGCCACCGTCGCCGTCTGACCGGGTTAATCAGCCTGATCCTGGTTATGCGGACCCCTGCAATGAGCTTGAAAACTGGCAGAGACCGGAGGATATCTGGAGAATCGAGAACGGGAAACTGGTGCGCGATCCGGTTATGGATGGTTACAGATACGCTCAGTTCAGGAACACTCAGATCCTCAACGGCGTTGTTTCCGCAAAATTCACCATAGACAGCCCCTCCGGTCCGGGGAATCCCTATGCCGGCTTGGCTGTACGGCAGAAAGCCGGCGCTGGTATCTACAACAGCGGCTATATTGTTTATGTGGGTTGTAAGAACAACGGTTTGTATGTAAATGTCGCCAAAGGGAAACCCGCCGGTAATGGCGGAGATGCTTTTGATGGTCAGGCGGATAAGAGAATAACAATACCCGAATTCACGCTCGGGCAACAGGTAGAGATCACAATTGTTATGGAGGATGACCATTTCGTCATCAAAGCAAACGGCGTCGAGGTTTTCGATTTTACGGATCCAGACTTCCGAACTGACGATTGTGATCATGTGAGGCTTCTGGCAGCGAATACCCGGGTATCCTTTTATGATCTTCAAATCTATTCCTCAGATATAACACTGTACGCCATCTACGAGAAAGAACTGACAGCGAACTTCCAGGATATCAACGGATCCCGGCCCGTTCCGGTGCTGATTTATAACAATGATACTGAAGGACAGGCTGATCCTCCGGAACAGGGTGAATATGCCGGCTGGACCCCCGGAGGGTGGAGCGGGAAAGACCAGACGGCGGCCAATGCCGAGCCTGTTCAGACTTTTCCGGTAAGCGTCACCGATGCGGTTCCCCCGACGTACTACGGATTGTATGAACGTCAGGTCACGTTGACTTATTTCAATGGGGGTGAACAACTGACAGATAGGGCAGACACGCGCCGGCAATATGCCAACAGCGCGTCCCCGGGGACTTTTGAAGATCCGGTATTTACCCTGGCACAGGCACCTCCCGCCGAAACGGATGTGGAATTTGTCGGCTGGGCGATGGGAAGCGCCAGCGGACCGATTTGCCTGAGTCCCACTCTGTCGTCTGGTATTGACATCACATTGCATGCCGTGTGGAGAATCCTGATTCCGGCGTCCGGCCTGGATTATGTCAAAGGCGCAAAAGTGACTCCGGGAACAGATCCCGGCCCGGGGACAATGAACATTTTCACCTCTGATGACGATTTTATTTTTGACATCACCCTCCAAAAGGCGACGGGCACCGATTCCTGGGTCAATTGGACAATCACAGATTATTTTCACGAACCGGTCAGAACCGGAACCGCTTATGTTCCGGCAGGACAGTTGCAGACAACAGTTCCTGCGGGGTGCCTGAATACGGGCCATTATATTGTAGAAGCCTGGGTACCGGGTGAAAGAGTTACCGACAATTTCGCTGTGGTTCCACCTCTCTCGGATCCCGCCATCGATTCTCCCTTCGGAATGGACACATCAGTGTTAACGGCTCGAAATTCGTGGAATGACGCGGCCAATTACAAATTGATGTTTGCTGATCTGGCCTGGGCCGTCAGGCGCAGCGGCGTTCCTTGGGTCAGCCAGAGGATGAACTGGCAATCTCCCGGTAACTTAAACCAGGCTGAACTTCCTCTTGGGTATCTTAATCAGGAAGGTCTCAAAGTGTTGTCGGATCTCAGATATTTACCCCAGGATAATCTTGAAGATGAGACGGCTGTCAGTAACGCTGCCAAACAGCAATTCAATATGCTTCCGGATAATCATGAACAGTTCATGAGCCTTCCGACGAATCTCCGGAACGCTTATATGAACAAGCTGCCGGGCAATTTGCGTATGGCTTATAATGAGGCGGCGGAAAAAGGGACCCGGTACCAGAATCAGATATCCGCCTGGGCGCTGTGGAATGAACCGTCAAGCACGGTATTCGATAACCTTGGCATCGGCACCGGTTACGGCGAGGGCGCCGACAGATACGCGGCGGTTCTGAAAGCCATGTCCATTGGGTTTCATGATTCTGCCATGCCCAATCCTCTTGTTTCCATGGGCGGAATGATGCCGCGCATCGGCACGTACGGTTCGTATCAGGACACCATGTTTGAGAACGGCGTGATGGATTATCTGGAAATCTATAGTTTCCACAACCACCAGCCGAACGCAAATCCGGCTGTACCACGCATTGATTTGGGCAAATATGATGGGTCTTATGATAACCATATGCTCTCCCTGACAAAAAACACGCTGCATCTGCAAAAGAAAAATGAATTGGAAAACAATTTGCCCAACGGCGCCGGAACGTCAGCGTGGCTCACTGAGGCCGGCGGCGCGATTCCGTATTCACCCGGCCAGGGCGCTGCTTCGCCCGAGGGACTGGATGGCAGCTATGACAAACAAAAGGCGCAGGCGCGGTATTGGGTGACCTCGGCCGCCATGAGCCTGTCAACCGGTGTGGACAGACACTTCTGGTATTCTGGAAAACCGGGGGAATACGAAACGAATCAGGGTTACCCGAACGTCTACTGGAGTTGTTTCAGCCCAACGAGGAACCTGAGTACCAACCAGGGCTGGGTAACTCCTTACGCCGCTTATGCTGCCGCGGCCGCCATGATAGAAGTGCTGGGAGAGGCGAAGTATGCCGGTGAAGTCAGTCTGTCTGCCGGCGCGTATGGCTATGCTTTCCGGGATCGCGGCGATACGGTACTGGTGCTCTGGTCCGATGAGCGGATGGACGATGTCGCGCTGGATCTGCAGAAACCGGAAGGGATCCGGACAGATATTATGGGCGTTAGAGAGACCGAGCCAGTCTTCTCCGCCAACGGTGAATTCAGGATTTCTCTCGATAAAGATCCTATTTATCTGAAGGTTCAGGGCGATATTCCGGCGGGAGCGTATAAGGATACTTCACAGCCCCATACACCGACGGCGCCCGCATCCAAACCCTTTACACCGGCTCAGAGGATCGTGTTGGATCAGACATTCCCGGCAGAATCCCGTTCCCATGATGTGAAAAGGGCTCAGGGGTATATCCTGAAGACAAATCAGCCGACCACGATTGAGGTTGCGGTCTATAACTTTAATGATTTTGAAATCAGCGGAACAGTGACAGGCTGTTTTGACAGCGATGACTATATTATTATCGGTGAAGCGACAAAGTCTGTTACAGTAGGATCCGGCGCCGAAGGTCAGCAAAGGGTGACCTTTACGGTCATGGCTGTGGGAACCCCCAAAGAGGAGGCCGCAAAGCTGAGCTTTACCGGGGATTTCGACGGGGTCGGGCAGACGACGCCCAGCGTGGCGAAAGTCCTAAACGTCCAGCCGGCGCCTGAGTTCATGGGCCAGGCCAACAGAAGTGATCCCTGCGCTGATATCACAAAGTGGGATGCCAAAAGTTTCATGTGGGAGGTTACCCCGGACGGACGGCTGACCCATGATCCGACATCCAATTGGAAACACGCCCATTACAGGGGCGCTCAGGTGAACGACGGTGTTGTTTCCACCAAATTGACCATCAACAGCAGCGTCGGTAACACCGGTCTGCTGGTAAGACAGGATACAGGTAAAGGGGTGTTCAATACCGGATATGTTGTTTTTGTAAAATGGAACACGGCAAGACAGTGTTTTGTCCTGGAAGTGGCAAAAGGGAAAACCCCCGCCGGCGACGCCTTTGATAATGTTCGTCCGGATTTAAAGGGGCACAGCATCCTTGGATCCGCCCTCGGCAAAGAGATGGAAATCACGGTTGTCATGAAGGGGGACAGAATCGATGTCTATGTGGACGACGCCTGGATTACCGGATTCAATGACGACGCGTTTATCGGCTCCAGCTATGGCTACGCGGGCCCTCTGATGTTGAACGCCGAGGCATCCTTCCGCGACTTCAAGGTTTACGCGGATCCCTGCAGTGACATCAACAACTGGGAATTGCCCGACAATTCTCAGGTTTGGAGAAACGAAGCGGGTAAACTGGTGCGTGATCCCAATGGCGACAATAATTATTACCGTGCCCAGCTGAAGAACACGGAAGTGGTTGACGGTGTCGTTTCCACCAAATATACCCTGGAAAACCTGCCGGGGTCAGGCATTCTCTACGCCGGTCTGGCTGTACGGCAAACAGCCGGCGCAGGCAAGTGGAACAGCGGCTATATTGTTTTCACAGGATATTCGAGTAATGGTCTGAAAGTGGAAGTGGCTAAAGGGAAACCTGGCGGCAACGGCGCTGATGTCTTTGGGTATTCGATAGAACAGGGAGGCCGGCCTGATCTGAAGAATCACATCATACAGGGGTTCCAGCCCGGTCAGGAGATAGAGATCACGATCTTCATGGAGGGGAACCATTTCATCGTCATGGTGAACGGCGAGGAGGTCTTCAACTTCCATGATTACGATAATCCTTTCCTGACGGACGGCTATGTAAGGCTTCTGGGACAGAATGCCAAAGTATCCTTTTATGATTTTGACTCCTATGAGAGTTAACGGTGCTTGATTTATTGGGTTGTTCGAGTTTAGGATACCAAAAAGGCACAGGGCGATTTCCTGCCCTGTGCCTTTTTGCGTCTTGCTTTCGGGACTTGAGGGAAGATCGTGACCGAGACAACTCCCAGTGTGTCCATGGTTAGAACAGTTACAAAATATTGATGATTTGGTCACTTCCTATACTCCCAACACCACTTGAGGCAGAAAGCGGCGGCAGCAACATCAAGCAAGGCTGTCATCAGAATTATAGCGGCGGCGTAGATGCTTATGGTTATGCCGGAGAAAGCTGAGAAAAACCGCAGACCGCCTAGGGCGCATATGGCTGTGATCAATCCGCCGATGAGGGTATAATAAGCGGTCTTGGTTGATTGCGCCACAATCAATTGCTCTCTCTCGTCCCGGAATGACAATTCGGAAGCTTTGTGGCCCCAGCGGAGTTTTTTGCCTAAAACTGTCAAAACAATGGGATATAGGATCATGTAGGCTGTAAATAGAAAGGGGAAGATGCTTAGCGTGCCGCTGATTCCTATAAAATCCCTTATTTATGAGAGGATAGCCTTCACCATTGTCCGTAATTACATATTATATGTAAAGGATAAATACAAAAATTGACGATGGAATCTTATTTGGGGCCCGCTGAAAAACAGGCCCCTTTCTCAACGTGCAAAACCCACTCTTAGTCTTACTGCAAAAAAATCAGCAACAATGCTCTGGTAATCCGGAAAATAACGATTTGTAAAAAGACGCAAAAAGGCTCTTAGAACATATGCTATGTTCATGGCCAGGATAGTAAGTGCCGCTTCTGTTTCTGCTGTGTCCCTCAGGGTTGCCATGATCAAATTCATGCCGTAGCGACGCTTGGCAATC
>WRHI01000013.1 GCA_009783315.1 Peptococcaceae bacterium | reverse complement strand
CGAAGGGCCTGCCCTCATCTCTTACAAAGCATGTGACTTCCGCGCTTTCCCTCCTTTCGGTGCGAAACTCACTTCAGGACACACTTTTGCGCTCTCTGCGTAGATGCCCTAGCGATGCGCCGACACGGAGCAAGGCTTGGCGGACGCGCCTCACACCCCGCCGCCGTCGCCCCCTCTTGCCCCTCCGGCTGTGGTCTGATCTGTAGCATCACCACGTTTTCCCCCGATAATAATGATCCTTCAAAGAATCAAACCCGTCCTTCCTCT
Organism: Peptococcaceae bacterium; assembly: GCA_009783315.1. Classification (GTDB taxonomy): domain Bacteria; phylum Bacillota; class Desulfitobacteriia; order Desulfitobacteriales; family Syntrophobotulaceae; genus WRJI01. The sequence continues at coordinate 39,867 of WRHI01000013.1, read as the reverse complement.
CTTCCGCGGCTCCTTTTTGGATTTCCTTGAGTTGATCTTCCCATGCCGCTATCTTTTCCTCCTCATCATCTCCGCCTCCGTTGTCCTCTCTTTCTTGGCTTAATTCCAACTCATCTTTTAACTTATGCAGTTCTTGTTCCATTTTCTCGATGTCTTCTTTCAACTGTTCCGCCGTTTCGCTGTGTCCTTGATCGTCTTCTCTGTGAGCGCAGCCGTCGTCATGTTTGAACAGTTCTTCTTTAGCGGTTCGCAGAATCTCCAAGCTCTTCTCAATGTTCTCTATTCTTGATTTCCTGCTCGTGGTTTCATCGTCAGCTTTGATTTGTTTAAGCATGGCCAGGGCGATATTGATCCGTATAGCGCATTCTCTATCATAAGGCGGTTTGAATGATAAGGCACGGTTGTACGCGTCTATGGCCTCATCAAAATCGCTGTTCCAATACAACGTATTGCCGTAATTGTAATGGGCTATATAGGATTCCGGCCAATTGAGTTTGAACAGTCCCTGGACATTCTGAGGATTATAATCCCCCATACGATACTTGACAATAAAAATTTCATTATAAACAAAAGTCACCGTCAACTCAACAGCCACAACACAAAGCACTGTAAAAATCGTTACGAACACAATTTTGAGTGGTTTTCTGAGGGTTCTCACACAAACATCCTCCTTCTCATGGCTACAAGCTCCCACACAAGCAAAGGCACGAGGGGCAACACAAAAATATAATAGATATCATCAAAAGTGTTAATAGAAACCACCTTCGTCTGCAGTTTTTGGTCAATCTCATTCAGTTTATGGGCAATATTGGTTTGTTGATCCATTCTGATATAGTCAACACCCATATCCCCCGCGATTCTTTTGAGGGTGCTTTCGTCCAGCTTTGATAACGCTTTGACGAAAGGCGTCTTGGTTTTGTCTTGTATGAATTCTTCTTCGTTGGTCAGATCATCGACAACCCTCATAACCCCCCCTTCCGGGGTCCCGTATCCTAAAACCGCGCCGTTATCAATGTATTTGGCGGTGCCGGTGAATGACGCCAACAGGTCAGTATTGGTTATTTCTCCGTCGCTTATGAAGAACAAGATATTGACTCTTTTCTCTTCTTGTTTCTTGTAGGCTGTTTCCAAGGAGCGAATGGTTTCCTCTCTGGCAACGTTCAATGAGCTCCCCACAGAATACTCCTCTTTAATAACCTGCAAATTATCAAGAGTTTCCAGAGTTAACGCCCTATCATCAATAAAGGGGGTAAGCCTGCGGGCTTGATTATCAAACGCAATAATAGAGAACCGGGAACCTTTCAGCCTGTCGATAATATAGCCGCAATCGGCCTTAACTGCCGCTATTCTTTGAGCGCCGCCTTGATAATCTTCCGCCAACATGCTTATCGTCGTGTCAACAACGAACAGAACGTTTAAATTGTTTGATACCTGAACCTCTGTGTTGATGGGCGTCATCACTCTGAGATTGATGACAAACAGCAACACAATGATGGCTATTCTCCTAACCAGATGCATCTTGCCTTGTTTGCCACTGATGAACACCCCGAAAACACAGACAAGCAACATGAGCCATACAGGGATGATTGGGTTGATCGTCATAGTTTCACCTTTCTGGTCAACGTGAATAACAGCAGCAGGGTTGCGGTCAACGCAAAAAACGCCGCTGATGGTTTATCCACATATTTCACATCCATATGAACAAGCCGGATGTTTTTTTCTTTTTTGTCTATTTCGCTGATAATGAATGATATTTTGGTGTTGTGGCTTTCAATATAGAGCGCGCCGCCGGTTATTTTTACAGCCTCTTGAAACTCTGTCTTTATAGAGGCGTCTATGGCGCCAAGGGTGCTCGGCGCTATGCCGTATATCGTTATTTTTTTGTCTTTGGCTAGGGCTGCCGCCTGGGGCAAAGTTATTATGGGCTCCCCTTCCAACTGGTTGTCTGTTGACAGGATAATGACTCTTGTTCTCTCCTCTTCCGGGTTGGGAAAACTGAAAACACAGGCCGCCAATCCATCCCCGATCAGGGAAGACCCCCGATCCTCATGATTATACACAACGCCGCCCTGCAAGTAATAATTGGCGGGGTCGCCCACATAGTAGTAATAATCACCGTCTTTGAGCCAAAAGCTTCTGAACCCTTTTTTAAGGTTCTCTAGGGTTTCCAGGATAAAATCATAGTCATCCGTTAACGGAACCAGCAGTACGGGCGCCGTGTTAAAAATCATGATACCAAACCTGTCTCCCTCCAAGCCTTGCACCAATTCCTTCATACGGTCAACTATTTTGCCGTTGACATCAAGCAAAGATGTTGATACATCCATACAAAGAAAAATGTCGCGACTGCCCTTGGTTATGGTGACTGTTTCCGTCTTGGCAGGCCTGGCTATGAGCACCAACGCTAAACAAACGCTTATGCCGCAGAAAACCAGCAGTGCCCAGGACAATAAACGGCATTTCCTTAGGATTGTCCGGTAATAGGGCAAATTTTTCACAAATTGTGTGTTGGCCGCTTTGGCTCCTTGTGAATACTTTTGAGGGTTTTTGCGTTTATAGAAATATAGCAGGATCAGGATGAGGGCCAGCGCCGGGATTCCCAGGAAAACCACCCATGGATTGATTAGTACCATCTTTCTATGACCTTTCTGGTTCTTTCTATCGAAGACATGAAGGCTGGGGCATCGGCCGCCAAGCCGATCTCTGGATCGGTGACTATGTCTCCATCGTTATCTTCAGAAAACTCAGGAGCATAATACTCCCGGATCAATTCATAAAGCAGCGGCATGTCTAACTTCTCGATATCACTAAGAGTACAATTCTGCACCTTGATATGTGTGACTTCATAAACAAATAAACGTATGGTCATGCTGAGCTGCTGGTAAGCTGTTCTTCCTGATATTTCATCATTTTGGAGCCGACCGGCGATTTCGTCCAGCTGCTGTAAATATTTTTGTTTATACGTTTCTAATTCCGCGGCGAGAATTGACTTTCTGATCTCAAGAGCCGCCGCTTGTTTCTTCTTTTTTATCAAATATCTTATGAGCAAAAAGAGCGACAAGACAAGAATAAGCAAGGCCGCAATAAGTATAGGATAGATGGAATATGAAAAAGGATCTTGCAATTCAACGGACGTTTGCATACTTATGCCTTTCTAAAAGCTCGATCGTTTTATGAGGGATTTCTTGAACCTTGTCGATTGTTGTTGCTGAGATCCTGTGCCGCTTGAGTTTCTCTATGCACGCGGTGTGGATTTTTGTTTTGATTTGTTGTTCCAATCTTTGTAACTGACAATCGTTTGCGATAAGCCCGGGGATATAACAGCCATGATCCCAATCATAAGCGTCCGCCGCCGGCTTGGTCCCTGGCATGTTTGGCAAATTGGGTCCTGTCATATCCATGTCGCTGATATTGACAAACAAGACATCATGAATATGAGACAGTTTTTTTAATGTGTACTCTTCAACACATGCCATACCTGCCAAATCTGTTATGACAAAGAGAATCATCTTTCTTTTTTGGGTTTTGCCTATGTGATCCAGGATGCTTTCTATAGACAAGGAACCAGTGGCGATATCCCGCTCATAGTTGTAAAGAATTGTCTCCAGGTTATTGAGTCCGCATTTAAGAGGGCACATAACATAAGAATTGTCTTTGCTGTAAATCGCCCCTACATAATCTCCGTTGCTCTGGGCTAAATAAGCTATGGTCCCCATGCTCATAAGGGCGGTTTCCGCTTTGGATTGAGCGGCTTTCGTGTGAGCGGTCATTTTTTTCCCCGTGTCCAAAACGAACATAATGTTGTGTTTCTTTTCCGCGCTGCATCTTTTGACCAGCACACTACCGCTTCTAGCGGAAGATTTCCAATCAATATCCTTAATGTCATCTCCCACGACGTATTCTCTGAGGTCTTCAAAATCCAGCTCTTTTCCCTTAAAGATGGACTTATATTTGCCATCCATAATGTTCGCTGTTCTTTGGCTGGCATAAATAGATATATTAGCTCTGATTTTGACAATATAGCTTTTGGTAATCATGGCGCTGTGATGGCGCCGACAATGGCGTCAATAATGGATTCCACCGGAACATTGTCGGCGACAGCCGCGAAACTAAGAGCGACTCTATGCCTCAGCACACTATATCTCATCAGTTTAACATCATCCGGTGTAACATAAGTCCTTCCCATGATGAGCGCTACAGCCTTGGCAATCTCCATAAAGGCGATGGCGCCACGGGGACTTGCCCCTAAAGTCACATATTGCGCCAACTCCGGCGGGATAAATCGCGGAGTCTCCCGTGTAGCGTGGATAATATTGACAATATATCGTTTTATGGAGACGTCCACATACACTTTTTGGGTGACTTGCTGCAGGATATCGATATCTTCAATCGCCAAAACAGCAGGCGCTTTGACAAATACGTTTTTTTCTATCCTATCCAGGATCTCAATTTCTTCATCTCTAGAAGGATAATTCAGTGTTTCTTTTAGCATGAACCGATCAAGCTGCGCCTCGGACAAAGAATAGGTGCCCTCATGTTCAATGGGGTTTTGGGTGGCGATAACGATAAAAACATCCGGCAGCTTATAAATAGCGCCGCCGATGCTGGACTGACGCTCCTGCATGGCTTCCAGCATAGCGCTCTGCGTTTTTGAACTGGATCTGTTGATTTCGTCAAGCAGAACAAAGTTAGCAAACACAGGTCCTTTCCTGGTCTCGAACGTGTTGTTGGCATAATTGAAAATCTGGGTACCAATAATATCGCTCGGCAGCAAATCAGGTGTACACTGTATCCTCGCAAAGGCACCATCCACTGCGTCGGTTAAGATTCTAGCCGCGCTGGTCTTCGCCAGCCCTGGGACGGATTCAAGCAAGATGTGCCCATTTGCCATAAGCGCGGCGAGAAGGGACATGGCTAGCCAATCTTGCCCAACGATTCTTTCTCTGAAGTATGTTTGGATTTTATGAATGATCTCTGTGCACTGATACAGTTCGGATTGAGATATGGTTGAGCCGTCGGTATAAGCCAGGGCGTATTGTGATGTGGTCATGTATGTCTCCTCTTTTGACGTATCTTCGACTTTATAATACATGAATTGAGAGGATATTTCAACAGTTGACAACTTTTAATTTGTTAGAGCAAGTCATAAAATTCTTTCTGTGCGCTCACTTTTCCGCTGCTTAAATAATCTTCTATGACCGCCCCGATTTTTTGTGAGGACTCGCCGTCTCCATAAAGGGCGGAACGATATTCCATATTTTTAAGAAAATCTGGATCTTGGGCTCTGCTGATCGCGGCGCTAACGGCCTCCTCATCAGGAGGACAATTAATGATCGAACCTGATTGCAGGCGGCCTTTCTGCCGATCGCCGACGTTAACGGTCGGTATGCCCAAGACAGGCGCTTCAAAAATGCCTCCCTCAGAGTTGCCGATGATCATAGCCGCGTGTTTGATCGCGCTCAGACAGCTCACCGTATCCAGAGAAACAAAAGCGGCGGCGCTGTGATTGTTCTTATCAAAGGCGTCAATCATACGATTAATCGTACGTCCGTGGACATCGGCTTTGGCATAAGTGAACACATATTTGAGTTCCCGGTGTTTCCGCAAAGCTTTCAACACCTGCGAAAACTGTTTCGTCACGTTCGCCTGCTCCTGGGACGCTGGGTGAAAACTCACCACAGCATATGGGATATCCAGGTCAATCTTCAGCAATTGAGCCACTTTTTCCCTGCTCAAAAGATCAGATTGCATAATGGTTTCAAGGGCTAACGCGCCAACATTATGGACCCGCTCGGGCGCTTCGCCAAGTTGGATCACCCGTTGACGGTATATCTCTGTGCCGGTAAAATGCAGGCAACTTAACTTCGTAATGGCATGGCGTATAGCTTCGTCCGGCGATCCCTTAGTCGTTTCACCGCCGTTGATATGGGCAATAGGCACACCTTGGCGCAGAGCCGCGCAGGATGCCGCCAAGGTTTCGCCTCGGTCGCCCAACACCATGAGAAGATCCGGTCCTAGTTCGGCAAAATAATCGGCAAACCCGATTAGTCCCAAAGCCATGGCCTTGGACGCGGCAACAGACGAATCAGAACCAAGCAGCGTTTCCACACATTTGTGAACCTGCAAACCGTCTTTACGGATATCCTCAACAGAATATCCGTATTCGGGCGACAGGTGCATACCCGCCACAAGAATTCTGACGTCAAACGTCTCCTTGAGCCGCATAATGACAGGCCGCAAAAGGCTGTACTCAGTCCGATCCGCTGAAAATACGCAAACCACTTTCTTCTTTCTTTTTCTTTTTGATGCGCTCATGATAGTTAGCTCCTATGTAATCAAAAATTAATGCAACAGCTGAGGCAAAGATACCTGCACACTGTCAAACCAATGCCTGTACAAGGGCAAAACATCATCTTTAATAGCAGCGCGCACCCCTTCCAAATCTTTTTGCTCATATGCTTTGACCAGCACAGCAAATGCCTGATCCACCGAAACCATATCGCCTCCGCGGCTGAAGCTTTCACTCTCTTTCATCATCAAAGGCAGCGCCTCACCAATAGCGTTGTACGCTTCCAGAACCTCGGACATAATAGGCAACGTCACAAGCGCGTCGGCATCCTCCTCATCTAATAGGGCAGCGGCATGTTCAATCGCTTCAATGGTTGTCTGTCCCAGCTCTTCAATACGATTCGCCAGGTCTAACCTGTTTTCCATAGGTTTACTCCTTCTTCGGGGTGGACTCCTTCTTCGGCAGCAAATCTTTCAACTCCTCAGGCGCGCCTTGATTCTGGACAGCTTTAAGGTTTTGGTCACGCACCTCTTCCAAGACTTCCTGGCGCATAATCTTGATATCCCTAGGGGCTTCGATGCCGAGTCGGACTGTGTCTCCAATAATTGATACCAACATAATTTGGATGTTTGAGCCAACCAGTATTTGTTCACTCACTTTGCGCGTAATGACCATCGGCACATCGGCGTGACGTTCCAGCACACGGTCAGCCGCCGCCTCACCTTGGCGAACGACCGGTATATCGGCGGGGGCGTAGACGCTGATATGAGCCATACCGCCGCCAACAGCCGCCAACATGACTTCAATGTCATCACCGATAATAATTTTTTGTCCAATTTTGCGGGTTAAGACAAGCATTTCTCTCTCTCCTCGACGAGCAAATTATTAATAGTAAATAGATCCTATAAAACTTTAACCTAATGAAACAGCGGCTGTTTGGATTGATAAACATCATTATCAATGATCATTTGGACGCCCTTATGGGTCCGTCTATTGATCAACAAAGGTGCCCGCAGGTTAGCCGTACTCTCCCGCACATCCTGTCCCAAAGTCACGATGACCCACATCTCGACCGGCTCGCCCTCCTGAAGTTCCAACAAAGATGTGACATGATCATCAATCGAAACATCAGGCGCGTACTCGTCAAACAGAGCTTGGGGCTGCAGCAGCAAAAAACCGCAATCCTCATCATCATGCACAGTCAAATGGGCCAAAGGCGTATCCTCTTCCATGGTCATGGCAAAATTCTCGTATTCCTCAAATCCCGGAATACCTTTCGGAAACTGAACTATGACCGAATCTTCCCGCATAATCTACCTCCTAGTCGCTGGTTCGCTAAGCTTTGAAATCAAAGGCCCATCCCTGAGCCGAGATTTCCAATTTCGGCGCCCGTTCTAAATAGATTTCAACCTCAGCCGGTGTATAGTTGTGCATTTCCACCTTCCCTAAAACAACATTCACGATCACCTGACCCATTTTCACTTCATGCTGGATAATGGTCGGTTTATAGTGCATCGCGGGCGGCGCAATATATTCCAAGCTTACCTCGGGATGGGCATTGTCGAAATATTTAGCCTGAGCCGCCAGACGGCCAATGCTCACAGCCATATGAGGTTTAGCCAGCGCGTCTCCGGCTTGTACGGTACGAACCAAATCGGTCTCAAAAATCTGTCTCGCTTCCGCCACCAAGGATTGCGTAACGAACTCAGCGCTGCCATAGCCCAACGAATTTTGCATCCTTGTCATATCAATGCTAACCTGCCCGGGCGTAATAGTCAAGTTTACCTCCGATGGCGTTCTTTCAAGAGTACAATCAGACGGTGTACGTCTCAATTCAAACTGACAAGGTTTCGTTTTGAGCCCGATTTGAGCATACTGTTGATAAATAGAAAGAGAAATCGCCATAACTCTCACCTTACATATAGGATTGACTTTTTTTTCAAGTTTTATTACACATATTTGGGACAGAAGCCAGAATTCAGGCGCAGGAACGCCCTCATCGCATATAGTCAACCAAAGAAGGCTGAATAATCTGCGCCCCCACAGCCAGCGCGGCTTGGTAGACATTTTGAGTAGACTTAAATTGAATAATGGCTTCAGCCATATCAATGTCGGCAACAGAAGAGAGGCTTTGCTGCACGTTGAGAATGTTGGTTTCTATCTGCTTCTGGATGTTTTCCAGCCTGTTGGTTCGCGCGCCCAAGTCACTGCGCACTGCCAACAGATGATTGGTCACTTCAGATAGTGTAAAAGGATCAGAGGTATCGCCATCGCTGCCGATCACAGCGTTGATCTCGCTATAATCATCGTTTTGCAAAGCATCGCTCAAACGATACAGTGTCGTAAACAGCTGTGAGGTTCTGGCCGCACCTGGTCCCGGCGGATCAATCCCAAACAAGTTTTCCCCGTTTACAGAAATATCAATGAGCAAACCGGGACCCACTTCGATATTGACTGGTTTGTCGTTGCCGCCCCAGCTCAACTCGTAAGCGCTGCCGGTCCAACTGACACTGTCGCTTATCAGCGCTTCCTTGTCGCTGCGCGTTCCGGAAAAGACATAACGACCGTTAAACTGAGCGTTGGCTGATTGCTCAAATTGTTTGATGATTTGATCAACCTCATTTTTAATTTTTACCCTATCATCCGCTGTGGAAGCACCGTTGGCGCCTTGGATGGCCAGCTCTCGCAGGCGATGCGTCATATCCATCAAACCGTTGAGCGTTCCTTCAATACTCTCCATGTGCGCTCTGCCTTCGCTGACGTTTTGTTTCCATTGCTGCATGGACATAAGTGTGCTTTTCAGTCGCATGGCTGTCTCTACGCCCACAGGATCGTCCGAGGGCTTATTGATGCGGGCGCCCGAAGACATTTGATTCTGAATATCGATCATTCTGCCGCTGGCGTTGGACAAATTGCGCAACAGATTGTTTGACATCATATTGTGTGTTACGCGCATCTTAATTCCTCCTAAAATTTGGTTATCTTGTTACACCCATTGATAAAAGATTCTCAAGCATGCTGTCAATCATTGTCACAACCCGGGCAGCGGCACTGTAACTTTTTTGAAATCTCATCAGATTCGTCATTTCCTCATCAAGAGACACGCCGGAAACTTGCTCCCGTTGATTGGAAGCGTTTGTCAGCAAGACTTCCTGGCCTTTGTTCATTCTCTGAGCTTGTTGAACATCCACACCCAGCGCGGAGATTTGCGAACGATAGTAATCTAAAAGAGAACTGGCGTTTTGGACATCAATGCTTATCCCTGCCGGCATTGGGCTCAAGCTGGCCCAGCCGTTGGCTAGATTGGCAATGCGCAAGGCTATCGCGTTGTCGCTGACCGCAACATCGGGATCAATCAGCCCTGTGGCAATGTTACCCAGACCGGCTGTCCCGGACAAATCCGGATTGAGGGACAGTGAAACCATGGTAAAACTGCCTGCGCCGCCATCTGTAAAGAACGGAATTCCCGGTCCCGGATCCTGTGACGTCAGACCTTGACCTTCCTCATGAATACTGTTAACCGCCACAGCCACGGCGTTGGCCAGTTCGTCCATTTGCCGACAGAACTCCGGCACAAAAACATCGCGCACATCCAAGGCCGACCTGATCTGACCGAACCCTTCTTTCAATTCCAATGGGCTGCCGCTGGCTTCCCATTCCATATTGGCAAAACCGGTGCCGGCATCATACACCAAAACAAGTTTATTGGTTTCATTGGCGCTGACGAGAGGCTGGCTTTCATCATTGATATAGACCTGGTAGAGTCCGACCTGACGATCTGTAAAGCGCGGATCCTGAGACTCCGTAACTTTAACCGGAACCAACAGAGACAGCTGATCCACCAACGCGTCGCGCATATCCTTCAAATCGTTGGGATTGTCGCCGCTCACTTCCAGGCGGTGTATCTGAATGTTAAGACCTTTGATTTGTTCGGCTATATCATTAATTGTTTGGGCACCGGCTTCCACCGCTTTGTTCATATCGCTGCTCAACTCATTTAACTGGGTATTCACATGACGGAACGTATCGATCAACGTCAGCGCTCTTTCCCGCACCACAGCACGCGCACCACTGTTTTGCGGGTTTTCCGCCAGCTGACTCCAAGAGTTCCAGAACTTATCCAGATCGCCGCTGACACTGAACTGATTTGGTTCATTAACGACGCCTTCCAAAATTGACACCGCTGTCAAGCGACTGTTCCAATAGGAATACTTTGACGCTTCATTGCGCCATTGGTTATCGGTAAACGCGTCCCGTGTGCGAAAAATGGTATTAACATTCGAACCAAACCCTACGCTGATCGTGCGTCCCATAGCCTGAAAACGCAAAGGGACCGCCGTTTCAATGTTGGCGTTCTGACGGGAGTATCCCACCGTGTTAGCGTTGGCTATATTGTGGCCCGTCACATTTAAAGCCGTCTGTTGCGACCGCAAAGCGTTGCCGGCAATCTGCAGACCAAAAAATGTTGAGTACATCACAATTCCTCCTCTTAAATTCAGTTGACGCGGGGTGTTAGTACTTCGTCAAGTTGGCGGAGTACTAGGCGTTCCAGTCAACAAATCCTCGCGAAACGCCTGCGTCCCGCTGGGGTTTATTCAATGTGCCGGGACTCCCATACATAGGTTTGGTATCCCCCGCGACACTTTGTACGGAATAATTGATATAAGCTAACTGACTGCTGATGAGTTGACTGTTTATTTGGTTGAGGTTTTGCAACTCTTCCAGTTCCTGGCCCAGGCAATTCTTTAGATCAACAATCTCCGGATGACCGCTAACCTGGCCGGCTTCCCATGGCGTGAAAGAAGCCGCCCACTGTACGCGATCGGCTTCAAGCTGATTTCTCCTTCGGATAATTATTTCTTCCTGAGAAAGAATCCGGTCTATGCTCCGGCTGTCATTGTTTATCAGAGCGTCTTGCTTATCCTTCTCCAACTCATTCAATTGGCGATAACAACCAATCTGTTCCTCCAAATTGTCGCGGAGAAATGTCATTTCAGTTCTTCCCTTCATTTGACACCCTCCTTAATTCAATTGACTCTTGTCAATTTTAGTTGTTCAACATGCCTAATATTTTGCGGGCAATAATGTTACTATCTATTTCAAATTGACCGTTTTCAATTCTGGCGGTAATCTCTTGAACTTTCTCTTCTCTTATATCGGGTATTTCTTTTGCTTTCTGCAACATTTTTTGCATCAATAGAGCGTTGCCAGAAACTTTCATGTGATCTCGCGCGGCAAATTGCGGTTGTTTTTCTATTGCTTGAGCGTTCGCAGTGTTCTTGGTGTTCGTCATTGGGTTAACGTTATTGTAGCCGTTGATTTTCATAATTCACCTCAAAATAATTTAAGTAGTGATTCAGACTCAGAGTATACGCCGAATTCTAAATCTGTTATTTTTATCGGCAGAATCGCTTGTTTTCTGAAATCCAATTTTTTACATTTCTATTTTCGACGCTGTGGCACCGGCAACAGATTAGATATCCGCAAATATTTTTTTGATTAATGAAGGATACTAGCAAAGACGAATACATCTGACGCGAGGCATAAAACATGGATTTATCGACAATCATTGGTCTGATTCTAGGGCTTTTGGGACTCATTGGCGGCTTTTTCCTTGAAGGGGGACATTTTAGCGCCCTTTGGGGGTTATCGGCTTTTTGCATCGTCTTAGGCGGCACCTTGGGCGCAACCATTATCGGCACGCCTTTCGATCAACTAAAAAACATCCCCAAGTGGCTCGGTATAGCTTTCACCAACAGAGCCTTAAACGGTGAAGCCATGTATAGCACCCTGATACGTTTTTCGGAAAAAGCCCGCCAGGAGGGTTTATTAAGCTTGGAAAGCGAACTCGACAAAATCGACGACGAGTTCTTGCGTCAAGGCATGCAACTGGTCATTGATGGCACCGACCCCGATATAACACGCAGCATCTTGGAGGCCGGTCTCACAACTCAGGAAAGCCGCCACAAAATCGGCATCAGCTTTTTTGAGGCTGCCGGCGGCTATTCGCCCACCATGGGCATTATCGGCACCGTTATGGGGCTAATCCATGTCCTGGGCAACCTCAGTGACGCCGACAAACTTGCCTCCGCTATCGCCGCGGCTTTTATTGCCACCCTCTATGGGGTTTCTTTCGCTAACGTCTTCTTTTTGCCTCTTGCTGCCAAACTCAAATTCAAGGACAAAAGCGAAACCCACATTAAGGAAATGGTTCTTGACGCCATCATTTCTATTCAGTCCGGGGAAAACCCCGCCATCCTCAAAGAAAAGCTCAGCACCCATCTCGGCTTTACACCCAGCGAGGAAAAAGCTGCCGAAACCGAATAAAGCGAGGACCCACTATGGCCAAAAGAAAAGCTGCTGAAGAACACGTAAACCATGAACGTTGGCTTATCACCTACGCTGATCTGATTACATTGCTGATGGTTTTTTTCGTCGTGATGTATTCCATGAGCAAAGTGGACGCCAATAAATTCCAAGCCATGGCCGACGCTCTCAGCATCTCTCTAGGTGGCGGCTCCGCTCAGATTAATATTGCCCAGCATCCCCAGGGCCCTTCTTTTGTTGAAGAAGGCGGCGCAGAAAAATCTCAGGAGCAAACCAATCTGGAAAATCTCAAAGCCAAACTTGACGCATACGCCCAAGACAACGCCATCAACACCCAGCTTGTCGCCGATATCGAAGAGCGCGGCCTCGTCATCAGTATCCAGGAAACCCTGCTCTTCGAAAGCGGTTCTGATGTTCTCAATACTCAAGCCCACGCCATACTCAGTCAAATCAGCACTGTACTCGCCACCATGCCCAACTATATTCGGGTAGAAGGCCATACGGACAACATGCCCATCAGTTCCGGCCGTTTTCCCAGCAACTGGGAACTGTCGGTGATGCGAGCCAGCAACGTCATTCATATCTTAAATACCGAAGGCGTCGGCGTCGAGCGTTTGTCTGCCGTCGGTTACAGTGAATTCCGCCCTCTTTACGCCAACAATTCCCCTGAGGGACGTGCCCGTAACCGCCGCGTCGATCTTGTTATCCTGCGCTCAGCTTATAATCCGGTTGAGCCTGGGGCTCAATCGGATTAGGGGTTAGGGATTCGTCGCCAGATACCGAAAGCCGATACAAGGAAACGGAGGTGATGTTGTGCGCGTCAACCCTACAGAGCAAAGCCCTTCCATCGGTCCAGCCAGCGTGGCTGCTTCCGATAAGAGCCGCACGGATTTCGGCAATATGCTAACAAAAACCCAGAAACTGCAACAGCAAGAGCTCGGTTATTTTCTTACTCAGCTGGACGAGCAGGGCAAGAAACTCGCCGAATCTATGTCCCCAAAAGATTTGCTGAAATATAAGAGCATGATTAAAACCTTTTTGCAGTCTACCTTCGGGCAAAGCCGGCAAATGCAAGAAGAATCCAGTTGGGATTTCCGCGGTCAGCCCAGAGTTATGGCCCGGGTTACGAAGATTAATCAGGCTCTGGAAGATCTTGGCCGGGATGTTCTGTCCAATCAGGCGGAACCTATGGAAATTCTCAACAAGATCGGAGAAATCAAAGGTCTGATTATCGATATCTTTGGTTAGACTTGGGGTTAATCGGTTAGGTAAGGAGGAAAGGCGATGGTTCGAAAACTCTTAAGTCTGGGTTCTGTTACATCATTTGAAAAATTTAAAGAGGTGTATAAACAACTCAGTGATCTGGATTTGAATTTCTATAAAGAAGCACAGATGAAGCGCCGTATTCATAGTTTTATGACCAACCACGGCTTCGGCAATGATTATACGAATTTTTTAGGCAAACTTAATACCGATGATGTTATGTTTGATATTTTCTTTACACATTTGACCATCAACGTTACCCAGTTCTTTCGCGACGCCAAATATTGGGATATTTTCATTAACACCATTGTTCCTGATCTCATGAAAACGCGAAGCACTTTGAAGCTTTGGAGCGCCGGCTGCTCCAGCGGGCAAGAACCCTATACTTTGGCTATGATTTTTGCCGAGCATTTCCCCGGCGTCAGCCATACCATTATGGCCTCCGATATTGATGTCAAAGTCCTGGAACAGGCTAAGACAGGCATTTACAACGCACGCGACTTTACCACAGCGCCGCCAAAACTCGTTGAGAAGTACCTAACCAGAAAAAGCAATGATACCTTTGAGGTTAATGATCTTCTGCGCAAGAACATCACCTTTCGATCTCACAACTTGCTTATTGACGCCTTCCCCGCGGGCATGGACTTTATCGCCTGTCGCAATGTGGTCATCTATTTCACGGAAGAGGCCAAGACCTCTCTCTACCAGAAATTTGCTCAGGCTTTGTCGCCGGAGGGAGTGCTTTTTACCGGCAGCACCGAACATATTTTTAGCGCCGCGGAAATTGGCCTTAAGTCAAAGATGCCGTTTTTTTATTATAGGGCAAAGTGATTATTTGACCTCATCGATCACATTCCTCTATTTTTCACCAGAGATTTCAATCTGTTTGATAATCCCTTTGTCAAACCTCTCTTACCACCGCAATATGAGGCAGATTCCGGCAGCATTCCTTGCAATCCAAACCATATCCAACCACAAAGGCATCCGGTATAACAAACCCATTGTAGTCAGCCGCTATCGGCACTTCCCTTCTGTCAGGTTTGTCCAGCAAGGCGGCAATTTTGAAACTCCTTGGGTTACGTCGTAAGATGTATTCTTTTAAGTAAGCCAATGTAAGCCCCGTGTCAATAATGTCCTCGATCATCAACACATGATAGTTCTCTAAAGGCACGTCAAGATCCTTCAGGATTCTGACGGTTCCACTGGATGATGTTGCTTGGCCGTAACTTGAGACAGATATAAAATCAAAGGCCAGCGGCAATTTGATGGATCGGCACAAATCCGCGTAGAAAGGCACAACGCCTTTTAGTACGCCGACAGCGAGAATGTTGGGCGCTTCGCCCACTTCCACCGCTAAATGTTTGTAGTCTTGGGTAATCTGCTCACCCAGCTCTCGCACACGCGCGGCGATTTCTTCTTCGGTCAGCAGCACGCTTTCAATTTCCAACAGCGCCATTTATTGAACACCCTCCTCCCCTCACTTGGTCATTTCTTATCACATTATAACCTAACCGGTTTAGAAACACCATGTTCGAAGTTCGCTCTCACAGAGACGTTAACAGTTTTTCCGCGATTCTGTTAGCGCCTTGACCGTCAACCAGGCCCTGGGTCTTTTCTGACAATTCGAGGCGCAATTCATAATCAGACACAAAACGTTTTATCCCGTCCAGCATTCTGGTCAAACATAACGTCTCGTTGTCCCGGGTATCTCCCGCGTTGATCATGTATCCCCCGCCAAAATACGCGACACCCTCCACTTGATTATCGGTGAATGAGAATGTCACAGTTGGCGTTCCGCAGGCGCACAATTCATATAGTGTCGAGCCTCCTGCGGAAACAGCAACATCATGGGACAATTGACAGCTAACAAGAGAATCGGCTCTTTTTGATTCGACCATATGACCATTGTCAGCAGAGCTGCCTCTTGCCGGTCCAACGATCTGACAATCAGGGAACCGCACAGTGACGCCGGGGTAATCTTCAGCCATTTTTCTCAGCTCCGCAATATGGGAATTAAAGCGTCCCGCTATGATTTTGAATTCGAGGTCTCTAAAATCCCTTGTTTCTTTCGCCATTTTTGTAAGCTTCCCCGCAATATTGCCGGGATCCGTTCCACCGGTTGTGACCAGAACAGATTTCACCTCACGGTGAGGAATCCGTCGGGGCAAACCGCGAAATTCATCCCGCAGCGGCGCGTACCGGCACCCCAATAAAAGTTCGACGCCGGGATACTGACTGGGGTAGTCAAATTTTTCGTAATAACAATTGTAGTTGATGAGCATATGGCAAGGATAATGAAAAGTGTTCAAGTCATCCAGGCAGACAATATAAGCCAGCTCGCAAAGGCTTTGAAGATACCCGGGCGTCACAGCGTAGCTGTCGATCATCAGCTTCCTAATGGTATGGATTTCAATAAGGCGCCGCATCGCTTCAACTTCCGACGCCATGTCATTCCATGAAGAATTGAGCACAACAACAGGAAAACCGCGCTCGGTAAGCAGCCCCTCCACACATTCATCGGCAACAACAAAAGCCGCTTCCTCGCCTCGCCGGCGCACAGCGTCCGCGATAGCCAGGCATCGCATTATATGACCCAAACCCATTTTCTGGTTTCCGTCAGCACGTATCCAGATCATACTATCCCTTCTTCGTTATCAGCTCTCTTCATGAAACTCAAGAAACTCTTCAAGCAAATACACCAAAAAGTCCCCTTCCTGAGAATACCGCGAAAACCCTAATCTTTCTACTGTGAGAAAGGACGCTGTGTTGTCACGGTGAATCTCAGCGTAAAACAGCCCGATCCCCTCTCGTTTCAGACGCCCCATCACAGCCAAAATGGCTTCCCCGGCAAACCCTTGACGTCGGAAAGCACTGTCCCCGATCATATAAGACAGCTCGCATGAACGTTTATGATAATCAAGGTTATTGACGCCCACAGTGCCGATCTTTTTTGAGGAGCGTTTTTCCACAATGATAAAATCAAACCGGCCGGCATCGCTCAAATAGGAGTCGCGAAACCACGCTATATGACCCTCAAGGGATAAAGCTTCAGGATTCCTGAAAAATCGGATCAGCTCATATGTTGACCGCCACTCAACGAGACACTGGGCGTCAGAACCGTTTATGCCCCTATAGAGCAGCCGCGTCGACTCAAAACAATCATGCTTATCCATCAAAACAAAAAATCTCCCCTCCTGTCTCCTGTCTCCTGTCTCCTGTCTTCTCCATTGTCCATTGTCAATTGTCCATTGTCCATTGTCCATTGTCCATTGTCCATTGAACAGGTTCCCCGCGTTCATAATCCTGTTTCGCTGAAGTGTTCAGCAACACGTCATAAAACTTAGGCGCCATGCCGTAACCAGGCCGAATACAGCGAATATTCTCTGTGGTAAAAAATTCTCCTTTTTTGATCGTCTTAACAGCGAACACCGAACGCCGGAAAACAAGGGAATCCTGCTCCTTTTCTGTTAAGGCGTAGCTAATGTTCCCCATTATTTCCATTATTTCCTTTATCTTGTCCGCCATCTCGGCAAATTCCGCCGGTTCCATAGAAAAAGCGCTGTCGGGATTTTTGAAGCGGCGGCTAAGACAAAAATGTTTCTCAATAATACACGCTCCCAGAGAAAGGGCAACCACCGGCGCGAGGAAACCCATAGAATGGTCGGACAAACCGATCCTGACGCCAAAACGCGACCCCATATCCGGTATTGTCGCCAAGTTCATGTCAGCCGGATCAGCGGGATACTCGCTGGTGCATTTCAGCAAGAAGACCTGCTCCCGGCTCAAGCCCTCACCGAGCATTGTATCCACCGCCAGCTGAATTTCCTCGATGCTGCCCATGCCACAAGACACAATCATAGGTTTGCCTTTACGGGCGACATGACGGATCAGCGGTACATCCACCAGTTCAAATGAAGCAATCTTATAAGCCTGTACCCCCAAATCCTCCAAAAAATCCGCGGCTGTCGTGTCAAAAGGCGTTGACAAAAAATCAATCCCAATTGAATCGCATTCATCTTTGATGGCCTTGTGCCATTCCCACGGGGTAAAGGCTTCCTTGTACAGGTCGTACAGTTTATACCCGTTCCACAGTCCGCCCTTAATACGAAAGTATTCATTGTCGCAATCAATGGTCATGGTGTCGGCGGTGTAAGTCTGGATCTTCAGACAATCCGCGCCGGCTCTTTTGGCTTCGTGGACAATGGCCAGCGAAACATTTATGTCGCTGCCGTGATTCGCGCTCATTTCGGCGATAATGTAGGGTTGATTGTTATTGACGGTTTCGATAAGACTCACTTTGGGGGTCCTCCGTTAAATTATGTTCAAGGCAGAGGGGGGAGGCCACGCCCTTATCCATCTTGAGAACTCATTCGCTGAAATTTGCTCTCGGCCGCCTTCCAGTCTTCCGGGGTATCAATGTCTTGGACTTCGGATTCCGGCATAATCAATGGCACGGTTTTTTCGCCTATTAATGTCTTATCCCGCAAGAAAGCCGCCGTCTTGGCGCAATAAAACTGTCCGCAATCATGATAGATAGGTTCCAAGTCCTGACTGCGCGCCCCGAGAAACTGGGGGTACTGCATGTGGATATAGTTGTCCCGGATCACAACGGCACGCAGAGGATTGTAGGAATATTGGACAACCGGCAAGACATAATTTGCTTGTTCAGCCAACAGGGACATGCCTTTCGTTAATTTTTCCGCGGTGACAAAAGGCGCGGCAGGGTAAATGCAGCATACCTGCTCGAATTCCTGTCCCCGCAGACTATATTGCTCCAAGACTTCTGCTAAGACTTCGGCGGTTGAGGCAAGATCGCCGGAATTTTTGGCGCTGCGCTTGAAGGGAACCTGAGCGCCAAACTCTTGGGCTATTTCCGCAATCTCGGCGTCGTCTGTGGACACCATGACCGTATCAAACAGGCCGCTTTTTAAAGCTGCCTGAATGGAATAAGCCATTATGGGCTGGCCGCAAAACTCGCGAATGTTTTTGCGTGGTATACGTTTGCTGCCGCCTCGGGCCGGTATGATTGCGATCTTCAAAACAGGCCTCCTTTTTTGTTGTAGTCCTATACTCGTACTCCGCCAAGTCCAAATCATTTTAAATGGATTGCATGGAGGGATTCACCCCTGCACAGACCACTGGTTCTGAGCCTGATTTCTACACTTATCCCCCCTCACAATTAAATTCTGTAATGAGTGACAACTTTCTGCAGCGCCTGTATGACACTTTCCACATCATCGTCACTCATAGCGTAATAGAGGGGCAGACTGAGTATTCTCTCGTACAAATATTCCGCGTTGGGACAAAGTCCTTTTCTATAGCCAAGTTTTTGATAGTACGGCAAATAATATACCGGTATATAATGTACATTGGGGATGACATTTTCCGCGGCCAACGCGTCATAAAACTCCCGCCGGCCGCATTTCAGCAATTCTAATTTTAATTGAATAACAAAAAGGTGCCAAACCGTATCAGACTGCGGGATTTCCTTTTGGAGGACAATTTCCGGCATGTCCGTCAATGCCTGTCTGTATCTCTGCACAATCGCCTTACGGCGGGCGGCGAAACTGACTTCAGTATACCCGCTGTCATCCTTCACCCTGTTGATACTGGTGTCCCCTGCGCTGTTGAGGTTTGTATCTTCAACCCCATGATCAAGCTTGTCTAACTGGCTCATAATCAGCGCTGCCTGAAAATCCGTCAGACGATAATTGTATCCCAATTCTATCTGTTCATAATACCACGGGCCTTCCGGATCTTGTGCCATTTCACCGGCATTGCGGGTAATCCCGTGTGACCGGAAAAGCCTGATTTTTTTATCGAACGCTTCGTGATTGGTGACAACGGCGCCGCCTTCGCCTCCTGTGACAGTCTTGACCGGATGGAAACTGAATGTGGTCATGTCCGCGATGCTGCCTACGCTTTGTCCATTGTATTGAGTGCCCAGAGAATGGGCCGCGTCCTCGATAAAAACAAGATTGTGTTGACGGCAAATGTCTTTGATCTCGTCCAGCTGAGCCGCTTGTCCCGCAAAATCCACGGCAATCACGGCTTTTGTCCGGGGCGAAAGATGCTCCCGGATTGAAGCGGGAGATATAGCGTAACTATCGCGGTCCACATCCGCAAAAACCGGCGCGCCACCGCAATACAGAATACAATTGGCCGAAGCGGCAAAGGTTAGAGGCGTGGTGATGACTTCATCCCCCTCTTTGATTCCGGCCGCGAAACAGGCCGCGTGCAAAGCAGCCGTACCGTTGGCCAGCACCACACAAAAGGGGGCTCCCGTGACAGCGGCCATCTTTTTTTCCAGCTCAGCCCCCATAGGTCCCGTTGTTAGAAAGTCACTGAGCAAGACATTAAGGACTGCTCGGCAATCTGTTTCGTCAATATATTGATGTCCATAATAAATTGGCGTCTTTCTAACAGGATCGCCGCCATGAAGCGCAAGTTTCATGAGCCCTCCCTCTAACACGATTTCCATTCATTGCCTCTCAGCCTACCTGTACTAGTCCGCTCTCTTCGTCATATCTCATGATATCTTAATCCAAATCTGTTTCTATCGTTTTCAATAATTCCTGCAATTCCTCAAGGGCAAGCCACTGGGCGTTGGTTCCAGAATTGTATTCAAAGCCGGCCTCCACCGCTTTTCCGCCCGGAATGATTCTGGAATGATTCCACCAATCCATATGGGGATAGACAATATAATGGTGATCGTATTCAAAGGTGTGCCGGGAATCTTCTTTCGTAATCATCACTTCGTGGAGCTTTTCCCCTTCCCGTATGCCTATCTCCCTCATTTGGCAGCCGGGACACATGGCAAGAAGCAGGTCTGTTATTTTAAATGACGGAATCCTGGAAATGAAAGTTTCTCCCCCCCGGGACTCCATCAAAGCTTTGATAACGAGCGCGACCCCTTCTTCCAAGCTGATCCAGAACCGCGTCATATTGAAGTCCGTTATCGGAAGCTCATTATGATCTTGTTTAATCAGCTGCCTGAAAAAAGGAATGACCGACCCGCGGCTGCCGGCCACATTGCCGTAACGCACAATGGAGAAATGGATGTCTTTGTTCCCCGCGTAGGCGTTGGCGGCGATAAACAGCTTATCCGAGACCAGCTTTGTTCCTCCGTATAAATTGACGGGATTCACCGCTTTATCCGTCGATAGGGCGACCACACGTTTGACGCCCATATCCAAAGCGCATTCCACCACGTTCATAGCCCCATGAATGTTTGTTTTGATGGCTTCATTCGGGTTGTATTCACAGGCGGGCACCTGTTTCATCGCGGCGGCGTGGACGCAATAGTCAATCCCGTCAAATGCGCGGCGCAGACGTTCTTTGTCTCTGACGTCGCCTATGAAGAAACGGAGTTTGTGCTTATGATCTTTGAGTTTTTCGCTCATATGGAACTGCTTGTATTCATCGCGGGAATAGATGACGATTTTTTTGAGATCATAATGGTCCAATATGTATCGCACGAAATGATGGCCGAATGAACCGGTGCCTCCGGTGATGAGGATGGATTTATTGTTGAGCATGAGCATGACTCCTTTTTTACATCAATATGCCAAGGTTTTGATCAATCTATGCATGGGCGGACGGCAAAATCGCGAAACCCCCCGGCTGTGAAGCCGGGGGGTTTCGCTTACATCTTACAAGACTTTGCTGCTTCGTCTTAGCCAAGCAGTTTCAAAACTGTCTGGGGAAGCTGGTTAGCCTGGGCCAGCATGGAGACGCCGGCCTGACTCAGAATCTGGCTCTTGACAAAGGCTGACATTTCGGCAGCCATATCAGCGTCGCGGATGCGGGACTCGGAAGCGGTCAGGTTCTCAGAGGCAACCTGCAGATTGTTGATGGTGTGCTCAAGGCGGTTCTGAATCGCACCCAGTTTGGAACGCTCTTCCGACACTTTGTTGATGGCGGTATCGATAACGCCGATGGCGCTATTCGCTTTAACCTGAGTTTTCAAGTCTATCGCAGCACTGTTGACTTTGAGGGCGGTGGCGCCCATGCCTGTGATGGCCACGTCGACTTTCTGACCCGCGTTAGCGCCAATGTGGAAGACTTTACCGTTGAAGGTTCCGTCCAACAGGTTCATGGTGTTGAACTGTGTGGTATCGGCGATACGATCCAATTCCGCGGTCAGCGCGCTGACTTCCAACTGGATTTTTGCCCGGTCGTCCGTTGTGTTGGTATCCGTGGCGGATTGAACAGCCAGTTCGCGCATTCTCTGAAGAATGCTGTGGCTTTCGTTCAAGGCGCCTTCCGCTGTCTGAATCAGAGAGATACCTGTCTGGGCGTTCTTAACAGCCTGGTTCAAACCTCTGAACTGACCGCGCATCTTTTCGGAAATCGCGAGACCGGCAGCGTCGTCGGCGGCGCGGTTGATGCGAAGACCCGAGGAGAGCTTTTCCAGAGTCTTGCTCATGCTTGTGTTGTTAGCGCCGAAGTTTCTCTGGGCGTTGAGACTGGAAATGTTTGTGTTAACGATCATGGTGGTATCCTCCTTGATTGTTTTTAAGTTGCTCCCTCAAGTTAGGTCTTAACTTGAGGGAGCCGTCTTGCTTTTTGTGAAGTTACTCTTTCTTCATCGGATTGTGTGCTTTTTCTCTAAAGAGTTCTTAAGTCTCATTTGTTGCTGAATTTATCCGAGAAGTTTCAGAACAGTTTGAGGAACCTGGTTGGCTTGGGCCAGCATAGAGACACCGGCTTGGCTCAGAATCTGGCTCTTGACGAAGGCTGACATTTCGGCAGCCATATCAGCGTCACGGATGCGGGATTCGGAAGCGGTCAGGTTCTCCGAAGCGACCTGAAGGTTGTTGATGGTGTGCTCAAGACGGTTCTGAATCGCACCCAGTTTGGAACGCTCTTCCGACACTTTGTTGATGGCGTCGTCGAATTTTGTGATGGCAGCGTTGGCGTTGGCTTGTGACGTCATTTTCAAAGCAGTGGTCGCACTGGTGGCGGCTCCGATGGCTGTCGCCGTCATTTTCGCGATGCTGACGGTAACACTCTGGCTCGCGTTGGCGCCGATGTGGAATTTCTTGGTTGCGTAGCTTCCGTCTAACAGTTTCATGGTGTTGAATTCCGTGGTGCTGGCAATGCGGTTCAACTCTTCGGTCAGGGCGTTGACTTCCAGCTGGATTTTTGCGCGGTCATCCACTGTGTTGGTGTCCGTAGCGGCTTGAACAGCCAGCTCGCGCATTCTTTGAAGAATGCTGTGGGTTTCGTTCAGGGCGCCTTCCGCTGTCTGGATCAAAGAGATGCCTGCCTGAGCATTCTTGACAGCTTGGTTCAAACCTCTGAACTGTCCGCGCATCTTTTCGGAAATCGCGAGACCGGCAGCGTCGTCGGCGGCACGGTTAATGCGGAGACCTGAGGAGAGCTTTTCCAGAGTCTTACTCATGCTTGTGTTGTTAGCACCGAAGTTTCTCTGGGCGTTGAGACTGGAGATGTTTGTGTTGACGATCATGGTGGTATCCTCCTTGATTGTTTTTTGCTCCGCTGAGGAGCTTGCCCGCTTTTTGCGGGTGTTTGAATCTTATACTTATTTTTCGGCTTGTTTGTATTTTCTCTAAATAGGTCTTTTGTCCTATTTTCTGTTGATTTTTTAATTCCGTGATCTCGACGCTTGAATTATAAAGGATCTTTCAATCGTTAATTGTTGATTGCCTATGCTTGAGCAGATGTGATATTCTACGGCGATATGTTTCATACTATTGATGTTGATCTTCTCATCTGTCTATGAAATCATCCGATAGATACTATTTTATTGCGAGGAATGCTATGGCACTGTCAAAAAAATGGATACTTAATCTGCAATCACCTGATCTCGGCAAAGCTTCCGAGAAAGTCTTCGCTAAAAACATGTCAGCCCTGCAAGCAAAAGATATCAGCCTCTATCAAAAAATCGTCACTCTGCCCAACGATCCGTCCTACGAACTGTATCGGCAGAAACCAAAAGACCTTTATAACCTCGTCCAAAAAGATCACAACAGCAGCGCGATTGAACCCTACTACGATCCGGAGAACATTCTAGAGAATATCGAAGAAACTCTGAACAAAAGCGACCCCCGTGCTAAACGCCTCATCATTCTTTGCGGCATCGGTCTTGGTTACGAACTTCTTGCGTTTATGAATCTTTATGACAGGAAGATATTCACCAAAGCCATACTCGTCATTGAAAAAGACCCGCAAATCTTTAAAAAGTGTTTGGAAGCCACAGATATCAGCGATCTTATTGCCAATCCTAACATTTCTTTTATGGTTGGTAATAATCCCTCGGATTTTCAAGCGGCTTTTCACGACTATATTTTCCCTTATGAAATGGTGACACTGCTCAAATCCTTATGTGTCATTGCGCCTGATCCGGCTATAAAAATAAACTCATCATATTATGTTGACATCATCAAAATCATCAAATCCACCGCCGTTTATATGATGCTGTTTTTCGGCAATTGTCCTGAAGACTCATTGATTGGGGAACGGCACATGTTCCGCAACATCAGCTCCATTCTTGAACATCCCGGCATCAACCTCCTTTACGGCAAATTCTCCGGCAAACCGGCTATTGTCTGCGCCAGCGGCCCCTCGCTGACCAAGGAATTACCTCTTCTAAAATCGCTGCAAGATCAGGTTCTCATCCTCTCAGCAGAATCAACCTTTTGGCCCTTGGCGGATCATGGCATCCATCCTCACATTATGTGTACTCTGGAACGGGTTGTGCGTCCCACAGGCTATTTCGACAAGTTTTCCTTCGATGAGCTCAAAGATACCTATCTTGCCGTGGTTCCTGTGGTGCCTCCCTATATGTACGAGAGTTATCTCGGACCCAAAATCAATGTCTACCGCAATTACAACCATTTCCGGTGGCTTCCTTTTGACAAGGGCGCTCTGGACATTAAACAATCGTCAGCAAACATGGCCTTCAAATTGGCGCACATGCTGGGCTGTTCCCCCATCATTCTTCTGGGTCAAGACCTTTGCTTCGACCGGGACACCCATCTCACCCATGTCCAAGGCCATCATTTTGGCGTCGATCAGGCACAGTACCATGATGAAGCGCCGATTGAGATTCCTGCCAACGATGGACAGACAACACAAACATCGCCTATTTGGCTGGAATTTCTTAAAGGATATGTGGTCGATGTACGCGCCTATGGCGGCGATGTGATCAATTGTTCCGCCCAAGGCGCCTTCATTGAAGGCACACGCTGCCTGCCCTTCAAAGAGGCTGTCGCTCAATATCTGCAAGAACCTTATGCCCCGCTTCCCCTTATTAGAGAAGCCTTAGCGTCCTTCACAGGGACTTCCATTGCCCGCGATGTTACGCTTCTCAAAGACAAGATCGATATAACCCTCACCGACCTTGCGGATCTGACGGAACTTTGCGCTGAAGGAATACGGGTTTCTGAGGATTGTGCCGCACTCTTTCCAGAAGCCCTTTCCCAAGCGGACACGGAACTCACGATCTCCGCCCAGGATCGCAAGCACCTTTATAACGCATACAACACCATCAATTCGTTCAGGAATCAATTGTTTGACTCCTACACATACAAAATGATTGTTCTTCATGTTGTTCAATCTTTCAGCATCGCCTTCGAAATGAATCTTAATGAAGATTATGCCTCTCTAAGCTCCGAAGACTCTATGGTCCTCCACTCAGTTATTCGATTTCGGGAATACTTTGAAGTTCATAGCGCCATGATTGATCTGGTTAAGAAAGAGATCGAAACCGCCCGGGAAATCACGGCAGCCATTCTGGTAGCGGATCAAGAGGGCAAATCGGATTAATCATTTCTCCAGCAAAAACCATGTTATATCATCTTGGGGAAAAGCTCTATCTCTGTGATAAACAAAACCATAATCGCATAAGATCACATCCGGAAATCGATCCAGCATTTCTCCGCAAAAATCCCTCTTGAACAAGACGGATCTGTTCCCATGATACTCAACCTCAACAGGTGTCGGACTGTAATATTCTGCAATCAAAATATATTTCGCGCTAGCCCTGTACAAAATATCATAGGCCTGCTCAAGCATCTCTGGGGGCTGATGAATGAGAACCCCTTTCATAAAGGCCAAATCACAAGGTTCCTCCGTCTGAAAATCATAGAACGACTGGTTAACCGACTGAACATAGTCCAACTTCTGCAGCTGTTCAAAGGCGTGTTCGTTAATTTCTATCCCTCGGAGATCGGCTCTGGGAAGGAGGCAATGCAGGGCCATAAGGTTTAGTCCAATGTTACAGCCAAACTCGATAACAGAGCCAACACCCTCTGATCTGTTCAATCTGTTGAGGACTTTGGCAAAAAACGATATATTAGCCGCCATCATTTCATCACCCTGATTGCGCCTTGCATAGTTGTTGCCAAATGAGCCCATCCAAAATTCTTCCTGGAGCGTATGATCTTTCACAAAAACATCCCCACCCTTTTCATTCACTTGGATCCTACCACAAGTTGCCCCATATCCGGATGCTCGTACTCCTTAGATTATCTTGAAAAGAACCGCCAAAACCTCTTGGCGGTTCAATCATGGATTGTATATGGATTTAGGAGTCTCTCTTTTTCTTCTTCGGCTTATCCAAAGGAATACCGGTCTCCTGGGCTATTTCACATTTGAGATTTTCGATCTCTTCCATACGGTTTTTCTTCGCCATGGTTGACCTCCTTATCGCTTGATGCATCTAGTATCTTACAAATCAATGAAATAAATGCATGGCATTATTATGCAATCATGTTCCCAACATTCGAATCACAGTACTAATGAATCCCCACATCCGCCAGGGGATAAACCTTCTCCACCTCAGCAAAAATCTTCTCATACCCCTTTCGATCCGCCAACGCCCGCTCCAACACATCCCGGCTCTGCTCAATCAGCCGCCTGTCCCGGGTCAAATCAAGCAGCCGCACCTCCGGAAACCCATGCTGACGCAAACCAATGACCTCGCCGGGTCCGCGCAGCTTGAGATCTTCCTCCGCGATTTTGAAACCGTCTTCCGTCTCACACAGAATCTGCAGCCGTGCCGCGTCCCGCTGCCGACTGACCAGGAAACAATAGGACTGCTCACCGCCGCGCCCCACCCGGCCGCGCAGTTGATGCAGCTGAGCCAGACCGAACCCTTCGGCGTTCTCAATAATCATCACCGTGGCGTTGGGCACATCAACACCAACCTCCACAACAGTTGTCGCCACCAGCATATCGATAACGCCCTCCCGGAACCGCCCCATGACCCTCTCTTTCTCCTGACTCTTCATGCGCCCATGCACCAAAACAACCCGGCGCCCGGGAAACCGCTCGCACAGCTGTTCATACCGCTCGGTCGCCGAGACAAAATCGCTGTTCTCCGTCTCTTCCACCAAAGGGCACACCACATAGATCTGGCGGCCATTCTGCATCTGCTTATCCACAAAATCATACATCTTCGCCCCAACCGAACCCACGCACCGGGTGATAATTGCCTTGCGTCCCGCCGGCAGCTCATCCAGAACTGATAACCGCAAATCTCCATAGACTGTCAGCGCCAAAGTCCTGGGAATCGGTGTCGCCGTCATCACCAGCACGTGGGGGTTCTCTCCCTTGTCCTGCAAATGGGTCCGCTGCCTAACGCCAAAACGATGCTGTTCGTCGGCAACCACCACTCCTAAAGAAGCGAACCGGACAGACTCCTGGATCAGCGCGCTTGTTCCCACGGCCACCTGTACGGCGCCATCCGCGATGCCGGCCAAAATCTCATCCCGTTCTTTCTTAGGCTGACTGCCTGTCAACAGACGAACACACACGCCCCGAGGCGTAAAATAAGCGTCCAAAGTCTGAAAATGCTGCTGGGCTAACACCTCCGTCGGCGCCATAATCGTACCCTGATACCCGGACGTCACGGCTTGGAACAGAGCCATCATGGCCACAACGGTTTTTCCCGACCCCACATCCCCTTGCAAAAGCCGCCTCATGGGCGTCCGTCGCCGCAAATCCGCCGCGATTTCCGCAATCGCCTTATGTTGAGCCTGGGTCAGGCGAAAAGGCAGCTCTCTCCGGAACGCCGCCAGCTCTCCCACGTCCCCCGGCAGCGCCGGGGCGGTTTCCTCCATAGGCTGAGCACGAAAGCGAGCAAAAGCCAGCTGCAGCAACAGTGCCTCCTCACCAATGAGCCGGATACGCGCTTTCCTTAAACTCTCCTCATCCTGGGGAAAATGGATCTGATGATAGGCCTCAGCCCGAGGTATGGCGGTCATGGGCTCCTGTTCCGGCAGGATTTCTCCAAACAAAGCCTCAATATATCCGGCCGCGTTGCCAACAATCATACGAATCGCCTTGGAGTTAAGACCGGCCGTTTCCGCATAAACAGGAACGATGGAAACCTCGTTTACCGGCCTGAATTCCGAGGAAATATCAATTTTCTCAATATCGGAAACCAGAATTTCCGGGACTTTTTTGTTCCACTGCACCTTGCCGGTCACCGCCACACGGGTGCCGGCGGGGAACGACTTAGGAATATGTATCTGATTAAACCAGACGGCATCAATCCGGCGAACCTGCACCGGAGTCAACGCCTGCTGCACCGGCCCAAAATCTTGAACAATAGAAAGCCTGATCACCTTAACTCGACCGCTGCCCACGTAGGCCTCCGCCACAGTTCCCTCAACAACAGCCAGTTCACCATCCCGCAAATCTTCAATACGCCTGGCCGTAACATGCTCGTAACGCCGGGGAAAATAGCGCAGCAGCTGATCAACAGTGTTGACGCCTAAGGAGCCCAGGAGTTTAAGCCGGTAAGGTCCGACGCCTCTGATATACTGCAAGTCGGGCACACCGGCCGAATTGTGTGTTTGCTTTTTCGTTTGAACACGGGTTTGTTGTCTCAATTGATCGCGTGTTCGTGTGCTCTGCGCTTCGGACTGCGCTTTCGGATTGTTCCTTTCGATCCGCTCAAAAATCCGGTCAGCCTCGCCGCCAGACTCTTCTTCTTCTGATTTTCCACTGTCAAGCACCGGCTTATCGGCTCTGTCCACCTGCCCACTGTCAACTGCCGGCGGCTTTGCCGGCAGCACTGCCCCGCTGTCCATCACCAGCCCCTCAATTTCCCTGAAAAGCTTACGACGCTCCGCCGGACTTGCCATCCCATACGCGTCACAAAGTTCGCGCAGACGCAACCTTTGGGGCTCAGACAACCCCTTTTTTCTCAAAAAAGGCAACGCCTGACGCACCAACACATCAAAACCGTCCCAGGCGCCGGCGTTCAAATAACCCTGCTTAACCTCGGCGCGCAACGCCCGGCCCAGAGCCTGTTCAAGAGAATCAACCATGCAGCTTATTCAACACCAATAATAAAATAATATAGCGGTTGTTTGCCTTCATAAACCTCCGTCTCCACCGATCCATCCTCAGCCGCGAGCCATTCATTCAGCGCGTCAATATCTTCTTGCTTCGTCTCTTCACCGCAAAATATTGTCACCAGAGATTTCTCCCGCCATTGCAGTCCCTCAAGCACCTTTTGAGCAACCTCAACCACACTCTCGCCACCGGAAACAATTTTGTCATCAACCAAACCCAGCACTTGGCCACTCTTGATGGCCATGCCCTCCGCTTCCCAATCCCGCACAGCGAAAGTGACCTCGCCGGAACCAACCCTCCCCAGAGCCTCAGTCATCTCCCGTTCGTTTTCCTCTACATCCGCGTTCAGGCTGAATTCCAGCACACCCGCAATACCCTGAGGAATAGACCGGCTCGGAATAACAATAATTTTTTGATTATCAATCAGTTCGTCAGCCTGGCGCGCTGCCATAATAATATTGCCATTGTTAGGAAAAACGAAAACATTCTCTGCCGGTATCGTTCGCACGGCTTGCACAATATCATGCGCCGAGGGGTTCATGGTCTGTCCGCCGTGAACAATCTGATCCACGCCCAAACTCATAAAAATCTCCGCGATACCTTCTCCCACAGCCACAGCCGCCATACCATACTTTTTCCGTGGGCTGGCGGCCTGAGCAGTCACCTGATCCGTTCCAGCCGCCGTCGGATCTCCCGGCGTATTTCCATTCATCACGTCTGTCCCGCCGTCGGAACCCCCGGCTTTATCCTGTTTCCTGGCATGGAGCACAGCTTCATTTTGCGAGAGCATATTATGAATCGCGACTTCATGCAGCATACCGAAACGGACAGCGTATGCCAGAACACTGCCGGGGTTATCTGTATGCACGTGAATCTTCACAACCTGTGGTGTCCCAACAACAAGCAATGAATCGCCCACGTCAGCCAAACCGCTTCTAATCTGATCCGGATCCAGGTTCTCCCCCTGAACCAAAAACTCTGTACAATAGGGGAACGCCAAATTAACTATTTCCGTTATACCTGCTGTAAAACTATCCGGCACAACCGAATCCGCGATCCGTGAGCGGCTCTCCGCCATCCCATCCAACGCGGCCTCGCCGCTTTCTCCGACCGGTGAAACCCGCTTTTCCAAAGCAGCGATCCAGCCCTCAATAATAAGCAGAAACCCAACCCCGCCCGCATCTACAACACCGGCTTGTTTCAAGGCCGGTAACAGATCAGGGGTCCTTCTTAAAGCCTGCTGCCCTCTTGTGTATCCGGCCCGCAGAATACTGACGACGTCATCATCGTGGGCTCGGGCCTGGGCCAAGGTACCCTTGGCCAGCTCGCTGGACACGGTTAAGATGGTTCCTTCCACAGGACGCATAACAGCCTTATAAGCCGCCTCCACACCAGCCTTAAAGGCCTGGGCCATTTGCTCAGCGTTGGCCTGATCCAGATTTTCCAACCCTTTGGCAATGCCACGCATAATCTGCGACAAAATCACGCCTGAATTCCCTCGCGCCCCGTACAAAGACCCTGTCGCCGCGGCGCCTGCCACATCGGCAATGCTGCCGCCCTCAACTTTTTGCGCGTATTTGTCGGCCGACCCAATCGTCATTGACATATTAATACCGGTATCCCCGTCAGGAACCGGAAAAATATTAAGAGCGTCAACCTCCTTTTTACGCGCGTCAAGATAGCGGTATCCGGCAGACAGCATATTTTTAAACATATATCCATCAATCGACTTGTATTTCACACCCATATTTGTCTAAATGTCCTCCCGGTTTTCTCTGATAGTATATGAACAAATCTTTCACTCGGCATATCGGACACTCTGAACCTTGACATTAACCAGAGCCACTTTAATGCCCGTCATCAGCTCAACAAAATAACGCACACGCTCAATAACATTGGCGGCGACCTCAGAAATTTTCACCCCATAGCCAACAATAACATTCATCTCAATGATCAGCCCATCCTCACGCTGGCTGATCTGAATGCCTCTGGCAAAATTCTCACGGTTAAGCAGACGGGCAACATCGTCCGACAGTTTGCGCGACGCCATACCCACCAGACCATAGCATTCTTCGGCGGCAAAACCGACTATAGCCGCAATAACATCATTGTAGACAAAAACTTTGCCCAACGACGCCTCTATTTTTTGCGCAGCCATTTCTTTTGTCATAGACAAAAAACCTCTCTTTCTTGATCATCGCAGGGTTCTGATCAAACACACAATTCACCACATACTCCAGACCGTAATCTGTTTCTCAATAAATATATATGATGAACATGCACATCCAGATATCAATAGCATAATACAGAGCCGTGATTTCGTCAAACATTTCGCCAAATTAAAGCCAAATTAAAGGATCGTACCGACCAGACCCCAGCCGGAGGGACGGTGGGCAATGGACAATGGACAATGGACAATGGACAATGAGGAACACAAGATGGTAGGATGGACAACGGACAATGGTGAAGGCTATCCTCTGATAAATAAATAAGGGACTTCATGATATGAAGCCATTGTGTCATCGGCTAAATTCTCACATTGTCCATTCTCACATTGTCCATTCTCACATTGTCCATTGTCCATTGTCCATTGTCCATTGCCCCGCCGCCCCCTCCTGCTCCTCCGGCTGGGGTCAGATCGGTACCCTCGGGGGTTACCATGGCTATCATGGCTATCATTATGCTCTATTATGCATCAAGGTATTGACAAAGACATATTGATGTATTATAATACATCAGAAGGCAATTTTATTCTTCGCAATGCATCATAGCATATTGTGTTACTTAGGAGGTGTTTGTGTGGCAGGAAAGCTGCTCACTACAGGTCAAGTAATGGAGATTTTTCAAGTTAGTCGCGCTACCGTTGAACGTTGGCGAAAAGAAGGTCTTAAGTCGTTTAAGATTGGAAGAGGTGTACGCTTCGAAGAGGCAGATATTATTGAATGGAAGAAATCCAAGTCGAATTACAACGGTGACTAACGGTGACTACGGTGACGAACCGAACGGTGACGAACTCACATCGAGCTAATTACATCTTGTTTCTCGGTCTCGATTGTGGTAAAATATTTAAGCGTATCTTTGTAGTCAAGCAAAGCTCCGTGCTGGAAAGGGAGGACTCATGTTATATAGCGATGAGCAAATCGAGCGGTTTGGCGAGGAATTTGTGCAGAACTTTCTTAGAGGAGAAATCAAAAAACCGCATTTGGCGAATGAAGAGAATCAATATTATCAAGGAGCAGAAGAAAGAGACTTGGAGGCTGTTTTGAACACAAACCCTAACTCTCCTCTTTTCACAATGTCTTTTGAACTGAGAAAGCAGCCATAAGGAGAAGTTTTCGATGATACTTAACATTCCGGATTCATATCAGTATCTTATTGATGGCGAATATTTTATGGAAAACGGTAAGAATCTGGCCCCTGAAATTTTTAGAACACGTTATATCAACTTGTTTAAAATGTTACAAGCACTGATTGAGAAGGCAGGGCTTGGAGACTATTGCACAGTAAGCCGTAAGCTATTACAGATTGCGGTTTTAGATTATTTTGCCGATATAGCTCGACTCAAAGAATTTCATAATTTAGAACATGTACAACATGATAAGATTTACGCTTATGAAGCGTTCTGGCTGCTTCGCAATCACCCCATCCAAGTTGATAACGAAGATGAACTCGATGCCGACACATTGCATATTAACGAATACATAGTTTCCTTTTTGTTCATCAAATTACTTGCGACTGAACTTGAATACAAATTTAAAGCAAATATTCAGATCGATAAGCTAATCCAAAAAGTCGAAAGCAGCCAGTATGTGCAAGATTTTCGCTTTAAATTGTTTTATTCTTTTAGACATCGAACATTTACGGCGCAAACACTGCTGCTGAATGCAGAGTCTTTTATGGCCGCTGCGCAATTCACTTTGCAAGCCACCTAAAAGGAGGACTGTTATGCGCCTCTTGCACATTTCTGATTTTCACTTATCACAAAGTCTGGGTGAAAAAGCAAATGAAATACTTGATCGTTTTTATGGGACTGCTGAGATTGACGGAATTATTACCGCAAATGCTAAGGAGAAGCCCTTTGATGTGCTAATTATAACCGGAGATATCCGCAATTGTCGAAGTGGTTTGTCCGTCAAAACCTCATTGCAGATAATCGATAAAATTGCCATTTCTTCCGGCATCGACGATATATCAAAAATCCATTTGGTGCCCGGAAATCACGATCTAAATCGGGAGGATTCTTTTATTCCACACATTGAAGAAGCTCGTGATCGGTATGACTATGAAAATGGCTATTATTCAGATGAATCTAATACGCTTCCTCTTTTAAATTCGCGTTTCAATGATTATTTTTGGAATCTTTGTGACAATCTATACAAAGAGAATGATCCATGGAGAAGGAGAAATGAAAATCCGCATTATTCAGTTCAAAAGGGTAACACAGGGTTTGTTTTTCTTAATACCTCGCTATGCTGCCTATCTTACGCCGAAGACGGTCAGTTAAACATCGGTCGGATTTATCTAAAGCAGCATATTGATTCTATTGTCAAAAGTGGGGCGACACATATATTTATTGTGGCGCACCATCCGGTTCAAAGTTTTGAAAATAGAGAAGAAAAGGCGTTGCAAAATTTATTGTCCCTGTACGAAAACACCAAGTTCATTTGGTTGTGCGGTCATGCCCATGAGTATAGAGCTTGCGTTCGTGGTCGTCTTTTGACTTTTCAAGCAGGAAGCCTTACGAAATATGAGGATGTAATTCCGAACTTTGTAATTTACGACTTTGAGGACGGAGTATTGTGTAACCGCATATTCAGTTATTTACCGCATTTGAATACCACCTCAAAACCTCCTGGTGGTTGGAAGCGTGTCTATACCGAGCCGGAAGAATGCTGTTGGTTGGGGGCGGAGGGGTAGTTGAGGGGGGATAATATGCTACAGATCAGACCGATCAGACCCCAGCCGGAGGGGCAGGAGGGGGCGGTGGGCAATGGGCAATGGACAATGGACAATGGACAATGAGGAACACAAGATGGTAGGATGGACAACGGACAATGGTGAAGGCTATCCTCGATAAATAAATAAGGGACTTCATGATATGAAGCCATTGTGTCATCGGCTAAATTCTCACATTGTCCATTGTCCATTGTCCATTGTCCGCCTCCGGCTGGGGTCTGATCGGGAACGATAATATCGGCGCCTGTTGCATAATTCGCGAATACCCATTATGATAAAAGCATGCCAACATTATCAATAATTCTCCCGGCCTACAACGCCGAACAATACCTGGACAGGTGCGTCCGCTCTGTCTTGTCGCAAAGCTGCCAAGACTGGGAGCTGATTATTGTTGACGACGGTTCGACAGACGCGACAGCCGATATATGTAACGGCTTTGCTTCCGAAGACACGCGTATCCAGATTGTCCGTCAGCCAAACGCAGGAGTCAGCGCGGCACGCAACGCCGGAATGAGGATCGCAACCGGTCGCTACACCGCCTTTCTCGATGCGGACGACACCCTGGACCCCGAAGCCTATACAGAGATGCTCGCCGCAATGGCGAAACACGGCGCAGATTGCTGCGTGTGCGGATATTACAAGCTCTTTCCCAAGGGCGAACCCATCGCCGTACTCGGCGAAATCCCTCCCGGCCATTATTCCGCGAAAATGGCACAGAAAATGGTTGTCCTGCCGTTGCTGGCTGACAGATTGCGCGCCGGAGCCCTTCTCGGTACAATTTGGCGGTACCTGTTCAACACGAAAACCCTTGCTGACCGCGGGCTCAGTTTTACAGGGGCCTATTTGGAAGACGAAATCTTTCTCATCGAATATTTCTCTTTACCCCTCAATCTCGCCAGTGTTGACAAACCCTTATATACGTATTATCAAAACCCCAATTCGGTTACCCGCCGCTATCTTGAGGGTTTTATGGACACTTTTCTGGTTACCCTGCGCAGAAAGATCAAACTCGTTGAGGCGTTTTCGATTCCTGTTCCTGAAGGCTGGATTGACAATTCAGCTTGGGCGGGGCTCCTGATAGCGGTATCCAATGAATTCGCTCCGGGTCATACCCGCTCGTTTAGGGAAAAAGTCTCTGCAATCAAAAAAATATGCCGGGAGCCGGTGTTTGAGCACGCGCTCAAGCACTATACGCCATCGGGCATGGCACGTGCTAAAGCTGTTGTGGCTGCCCTTCTTAGGCGTAGGCTGTACTATACACTGGCGCTGCTTTACACCTTTAAAAACAGGAATCGAGCATAGCCTACCTGGTTGGTAACACACATGAACATAGGTCAATCTCAGAAAGGCGGATCCGTTATGTCTTTTCGACTTCAAGCCCCGTACAGCATGTCCGGGGATCAGCCTGAGGCTGTGGAAAAACTGACTCAGGGGGTTCAGCGCGGCGCCCCTCACCAGACTTTGCTGGGGGTGACAGGGTCGGGGAAGACATTCACCATGGCCAATATTATTCAGCAGACACAGCTGCCGACCCTGGTGCTGGCCCATAATAAGACACTGGCCGGACAGCTATACAGCGAGTTCAAGGAATTTTTTCCTGAGAACGCGGTGGAGTATTTTGTCAGCTATTATGATTATTATCAGCCGGAGGCTTATGTGCCGGCCAGCGATACGTATATTGAAAAAGACGCTCAGATCAACGAGGAGATTGAGAAGCTGCGCCATTCGGCGACAGCGTCTTTGTTTGAGCGGCCGGATGTGATTGTTGTGGCTAGCGTGTCGTGTATCTATGGCACAGGGTCGCCGGATGAGTACAGGGAAATGATACTGTCTTTGCGGCAGGGGCAGGAGATTGACCGTAACGCCATGCTGCGTAAGCTGGTGGATATTCAGTATGACCGCAATGATGTGGCGCTGCTGCGGGGCACGTTCCGGGCCCGGGGGGATGTGGTGGAGGTGTGTCCGGCCTCCTCCAGCGAGAAAGCCATCCGGGTGGAGATGTTTGGAGACGCGATTGAGCGGATTTATGAGATTAGTATTCTGACGGGGGAGATTTTGGCGGAGAGACGCCATGTGGCGATTTACCCCAATACCCATTATGTGACCCAGCGGGAGAAGCTGTGGGGGGCGACGGAGCTGATTGAGGCGGAATTGGAGGAACGGCTGGTTTGGCTGCGTGAGCGGGAGAAACTGTTAGAGGCTCAGAGGCTGGAGCAGCGAACCCGTTACGATATTGAGATGCTGCGGGAGCTGGGATTCTGCAACGGAGTAGAGAATTATTCCCGTCATTTAACCTTTCGGCAGGCGGGGGAGACCCCTTATACGCTGTTGCATTTTTTCCCGGAAAAGTTTTTGATGTTTATTGATGAGTCTCATCAAACGCTGCCCCAGATTCGGGGGATGCACGAAGGGGACCGCTCCCGCAAGACCATGCTGGTGGAGCATGGGTTTCGGCTGCCGTCGGCGTTGGATAACCGGCCCCTGCGGTTTGATGAGTTTGAGGGCATGACGCCTTTGCGGGTTTATGTCAGCGCGACGCCGGGGCCTTATGAGTTGGAACATTCCCCGGAGATGGCGGAACAGATTATCCGGCCCACGGGGTTGTTGGATCCGGTGGTGAAGGTACGGCCCACCAAGGGGCAGATCGATCATCTGGCCGGGGAGATTAACCTGCGGATCACTGATCGGGAGCGAGTGTTGGTGACGACGCTGACGAAGCGGATGGCGGAGGATTTGACGGGGTATTTCAAGGATCTGGGCATGAAAGTGCGTTATCTGCATTCAGATATTTCGACCCTGGAGCGGTTGGAGATTCTAAGAGAACTGCGGGTGGGGGATATTGACGTCATCGTGGGCATCAATCTGCTGCGGGAGGGGCTGGATCTGCCTGAGGTGTCTTTGGTGGCGATTCTTGACGCCGATAAGGAAGGATTCCTGCGTTCGGAGCGATCGCTGATTCAGACCATTGGGCGGGCCGCGCGGCATGTGAAAGGGACAGTGATTATGTACGCGGATCAGGTTACCAAATCCATGCGTTTGGCCCTGGATGAAACTGACCGGCGGCGGGCGATTCAACTGGCGTACAATACGCAGCATGGGGTTGTGCCGACAAGCATTGTTAAGGAAATCCGCGATTTGCCTCAGGCGACGATGGCCGCGGAGCAGGGTGAGACGTACAAGGCGTCTGTGGACAAGTTGACGGAGGAGCAGAAAGCGTCGTTCATCAAAGGGCTGGAGCAGGAGATGATGAAAGCGGCGAAGGCGCTGGATTTTGAGCGGGCGGCGGAGCTGCGGGATGTGATTATTGAGCTGAAGGGCGGAATCGCTAAGGTTCGGGGTGGGGGTAAAGCCGGCGGTAAAGGTGGCGGCAAGGGTGCAAGGACGCCGGGGGATGGCGACCTGAAAGGAGCTTATACCTATCGGCAGAGATCTTCGAGTCAGAGCAAGAGTCAGAGCAAAGGGAGGAAGAGTTTGCCTTTGCCAGACGATTCATAGGAAAAGCCCGTCATAATTTAGCGGGCTTTTGGATTATCCCGGGCGCCAACCTGCACCTCGGCACTGTTGCGACAGTAAGCGTTTGTTCCATGGACTCCCCTGTTGGGACTCCTGAAGTCATCAAAAGCTCATCACTTATAGGGAAAACACTCAATTGCCCCTTGGCAATACATGATGATTTCATTGCCGGTAGTGGAAAAGCCCAGAAAGTTCGCAGCCTGTTTGACGGTTTCACCGGTTTCTGTGTCTATGATGACCGCGTTATAGCCGTTAGCGGTTTCAATATATTGCAGCAGGCAGGTGTCCCCAATGAAATAATTCAGAGCTTCCTGGCGAAATCTCTTTTGGTCGGAATAGAGGTACCGCTTGTCGGAAAGATACAGGGTTTCCCCTTGGACATAAACTTCGCCTCGGTTTAAGCCGTCCCGTACCAATTGGGGCTGGGCGTTAACGTCGGTGCAATCCGCTTGGTAAAGGGAATAACTCTCGATTTCGCTGAAAACGGTGTAATACAAAGTATCGCCACCGACGGCCCCAAAAGAGATAAGTCCTTCCAGATGAGGGTATTCGGTTAGGGTAGCCGTGGCCGCGTCATAGCGCACCACGGTTTTGATTGATGAGCCTGCTCCGGTTTTTATGAAGAACAAATAGCTGTCGGAAAAAGCCAAAGGATAGATGGTTTCGCCGATCGGCAGGCCGAGCTCTACAGTAACTTGTCGGTCTTGAACATTGATAATGCTAAAGTCAGCCCTAAGGGTTGTTTGCAGGTCGGGCCCGATGGTGTGGAAGGGATATTGAGGATCGCCGGCGTGGATAGTGTAATTGGGACTCATGCTTTCAACGGCTTCAAAGGTTTCTAGGTTGTAGGAAAATTGCGTCTTGTGAATCCGGTCAACCAACAGAATGGTGTTCTTGTTGGCAGCCTTAACAAAGGGGTAGGTGGGGGCGGGGGTGCGGTCGCAGGCGGTGAGCAATAAGGAAAGTAGGATTGCGGCTGGTAAGATGATGGCTGATAAAACCTTGGGTTTCTTCATGATTGCAGGCTCCTTTTCGCTGGGATTCGTTTTGCTGAAATTAATAATGAGGTCATTATATCATAAGACGATATCAAAGCGCACCCATACAGATGTCCCGATATCGGTCACGGAAATGTTCCAAAATGGACATGCTGCGGACAAGCCCGATTCTGGCGGTTTGTTGATATATGAGCTTAGATCTGATGAGAGAATCGCGAGGTATAACAGCGGGACAAATAGGTTTGACAATGATCAAGTGGTTACTCAGAAGAGCGATCGGGTGAGGATGATACGATTTTTTATTTGAGATTGAACATAAGATGGGCAACTCCCTTTTGTAGTCGGCAAGGAACTTCTGTGTTCTGGCAACAAGGCAAATATCTTTCAGCTGCACTCCGTTTTTTGTGAGGGTGTTAATCTCGTTGACAATGTATTCAATTTCGTCATTGATGGTCTTGAAATTCATAATCTTTGGGTAATCTCCATGGGTCAATGATTGGCAGAATGATTCGGCTTCATATTCACCATCAAGGTTATCAAAAGGCATATCCTTCAAAATCGCAAAAGCATATTTTCTTGTTTCCTCGGTGGTTCGGTAGTTTAGTCTTAGATTGCTGCTTCGGCCACGAATATTAATGCCGCATTTCGATAAGACAGCTTTCTTTTTATATATTCTCTGATGGGTGTCTCCCACAAAAAAAATATCATTGCGCCGCTCGTCCCGGCGAATAGTCAATGCTATTTATGTTGGGAGTCACAGTGCAACACTCGCCTTTCGCTTCAATTTACATGCTTTTGTCTTTATTCCAGTAGACACCATTATTTCCATTAATGATAACTGCAGTTCATAGCATACTATAAAAAGCTTCGTTCCGATATTATTCGCGCTTTCGTCTCACAAAGTCACAAAGAAGAAAGCGGAAAGCGAGGAATCTTGTCCCACTTCTGCTTCATCATACGACGAAACCACTTGCATAACCAAGCCAATTGACTACAGACTTTCGCAACCTACCGCAACCCCCAAACAAATCAACAAACATCAAATCAAAACAACACAATCTGAGTAGGCTGTGTTGTCCGCTTCAGTTTCTGATAAGCTTCATTTGCAGACCGGGAACATAACGACAGCAAGCGCAAGAGCGTCTCTTCGTTGTCAATAGTAATAAACTTCTTTCTGGGAACAAGATA
>WRHI01000012.1 GCA_009783315.1 Peptococcaceae bacterium | reverse complement strand
GTCTTTGGTGAGTTTGCCGAAGTTGGGCACGACCACCGCTTTCCCTGACGATATGACGAAGGCCATCTCGCTCTTTTGGGTTGTTTTTTCCCCGGGTTCGATGCTTTGAGATATGACCATGCCTTTAGGGATTTTCTCCGATGAGGCTTCTGTGTATGTGGCTTCTATGTTGTTTTGGCTGACCCAGCTTTCTACTTCGGCCTTGGATTTCTCTTGGAAGTCCGGCACGGTGATGTTCTTCTCATGGGGCCCTTTGGACATATAGATGAGCAGGCCGTCTTTGCGGGTGTAGGTGTCTTCGCTGACGGAGGCGTTGCTGAATTCCCGGCGGATGAACCGGCCTGCTTCTACCGTGTCGCTGTTTTCCTGCATGATGTTGGCGCTGTTGGCTTTGTTCTGATCTTTCCAGGCGTAGACCTCGTTTATGGTCATATCCGCGAAGTCGGGCAGCTCGATTCGTTCATCGGGATCGGGGCCCTGACTCACCTGAAAGGCCAGCACCGATCCTTTGCGGATCTTCTTACCGGCTTCTTTGCTCTGGGTGATGATGCTGTTGTTGTCATATTGGGTGTTGTAGACGGTTTCGGTTTCTATAGATATTTTGTTGGTGATACCCCAGGTCTTGGCGTCGTTGATGGATGTACCGACGAAGTTCTTAACGGTGACTTGGTTCAGCAGACTGATCATCAGGTAGATCAGGACAGCAACGGCGATGACTGTCCCGGCGATAATGCCATAGCGGATCAGTTTGCGTTTGTTGTATTCGCTGTCAATCTCTGTGTCGTGCTCAGGGGCGGTGATGCCGGCGCGGGTTATGTCGATATCAGCCCGGGTCAGGCGCGGGGATGTGACTGAGGTAAACCCCTTATGTGTCACAACAGTTTCCTCTGTACCGTCGCCGAAGGCGGAGGAAGGCACATCAGAATCAGCGGAAACAGGAGGCGCCGCTGCCCCTGCAGCGGACGCAGCCGTCCCCATGCTCCCTGTTCTATTGTAATTTTTCTGACTAAACTGGCTAAGAAAATCTTCACTCATAAGGCTCAAGGTTCCCTTCCCGTAGTCTACAAACACCCTCCGTTTGCCGGACAATCCTTAAGGCACAGACTCCAGATCTTACTGTTTCTTCATTGTCCATTTGTCCACAGGCTGAAGGATATCAGCCTTGTCCATTGTCAAGTGTATTGTCCATTGTCCATTGTCAATTGTCAATTGTCCATTGCCTCAAGTTTTCCTTTCCGCAGTTTGAAGACAGCATCCGCCTGTTTGGCGATTTGGGTAGAATGGGTAACGACAATAACACATTTGTTATGCTCGTGGGCCAGTTTCCCCAGAATGGCGACGATTTCGTTTTCCATGTCTTCGTCCAGATTCCCTGTGGGCTCGTCGGCCAGGATGACGTCAACGTTGGTAGCCAAGGCCCTAGCGATAGCCACCCGCTGCTGTTCGCCACCAGAGAGCTTGTTGACGGTTCGGTCGGCTTTGGCCTTATCCAAGCCGATGTAATCCAGAAGGTTGTAGGCCACCTCGTTGACGTCCTTCGGCAGTTTGTTATCGGTGATGCTCATGGCCACCTTAATGTTCTCCACGGCGGTCATATACGGAATCAAATTGTACGCCTGAAAGATGATGCCGATCTTATTCCTGCGGAAACTCTCGAAACCAATGGCGGCTATATCTTGTTCCTCGTAGAGAACCTTGCCGGATTTGGGCTTGTCCAAGGCACCCAGCAACGAGAGAAACGTTGTCTTGCCCGAACCGGATTCACCCAGAATAGCGTAGAAACTGCCCCTTTCGAAGGTGCAGGAGACGTCTTTCAGAATGTATCTTCTGGCGTCGCCGTCGGGATAGAAGTAGTTGACTTTGCTGACGGTTACTAGACTCATAGTTCCAATTCTCCTCCCATCAGGATTTTCTTTGGATTCAGGCGTGTGATGTAGAATATGGGAAGCAAGACGGAGACGCAGACTGTGACGAAGCCAATGATATAGAACAGAAGCACGATTGTTGTGTCAAGGGATGTGGTGTAGGATTCTGCGAGTTGTTCCGTGGCAGTTGCGCCTTGATATCTGTACGCATAGTCGCCAGGTGAATATTGACCCACATTAGCTTGGTCGGCAGCCATCTGATCGGTAAGCATTTGTTCCGATATGGCACCGGATAACAGGTTCCCGGTGAACAATGACAGCGTGATGGCCATTAACGCAATGACGGCTATCTCCACAAGAATTTGCCCCGCCACTTTAAATTTCCTCTCTCCTAAAGAAAGATAGATGCCAATTTCCTGCCTGCGGTCTCTTAGAAACAAGGTTATAAGCAGGCTCATGGTGAGTACTGCCGCAACCACAGCCACACAGAGAACAAGGGTTACGATCTCCCGGATAGATTGCAGGGGAGCCGCCGACTTTTCAAGGCTGTTGCTGGCAACCGTCACAGTATAGTATGCCGGAAGCAGAGTTGCCACCTCTTCCCTGAAAGCATTTAGATCCGTTGGATCATTCAGGATAAACAGTGTGGTGTAATAGATTTTAAAAGTCTCAAGAATTGATTGATAATCGCTTTCCGTTACATTAGGATCCTTTAATACCTCATTGTTCGCCATCTCATTCATCTCGTTCAAAGCTCTATTAGGAGCATAAATTCCGTCCCTAAACTCTCCCTCCATAATCTTTGCCCTATAAATACCAATAATTTCAAAATCAAATGTTCGCGGCTTCTCCGCTTCAGTATCAAAACCGCACTCAAAGGGTATGACGGATCCAACTGATAAATTGTTTTTTTCGGCCATTTCCTGCGGAATCAGAGCAACGTATGTCAGATTCTTAATTTCTTGCTCAGTAAAAACGCGCCCGGAAACAAGCTGTATAAGCCCTTCTTTCAAGTCAACAATTTCCGGATTGTTGACGCCTATGGCATTAATAAATGAAATTCCCGGCAATGTAGGATCTTCCGACGATGAAGAAAATCCCGACGATAAAGAAATTCCAATCACCTTAGCAGAATAGTCGAAATACTTCACATAAGGTGAAACGCCGATTTTCTCAAGTGTCTCTAAGGCGATATCTTCTATTTCCAGTGCAGGGTTTTGTTCCCATAGAGCAGCGTACTTCTCGTTATCAAACCCCAAGGAAACAACAGGGCTCATCTTAGTACGAAGGAGCACTTGAGCGTTTGTCGCAGCCTGCCGGATTGAAACAGCTCCGGCTATGATATTGCCTAAGACAAAGATAATGACCAGGAGAATCAGGGTTTTTCCTGGCTTTCTAATGATGCTGGCTATGGCTCTTCTTGCAAAACTCATACAAACATCCATCCTCACATCAATATTTCATCAATATTTTTTTGGGATTCAGCCGTGTGACATAGAATATGGGGATCAATACAGACAGGCAGACTGTTCCCAAACCAACGCCATAAAACAACAGTACAGTCTTCATATCAAGAAAGACTACGTAAGAAGACGCAATATCTTCGTGGCTGATGGCGTTTCGATACCCTCTGGTTCCCAAGTCCAGAAATCCAGAATTGTAATTATCCAAATCCGCTGCATTAGTCTGTCCGGCAACAATCTGATCGGCAAGCATTTTCTCCGAAAGGCCGTTTGATAATATATTCCCGGAGAATAACGACAGCGTGATGGCTATGAACGCAACGACAATCACCTCCAACAGGATCTGTCCGGCCATTCTGATCTTTCTTTCGCCCAAAGAAAGATAGATACCCATTTCACGCCTGCGGTCTCTTAGAAACAATGTGATGAGCAAACTTGTGATGAGCACCGTTGCCCCCACGGCAATGCATAGGATAAAGAACGCAATCTTTTGGAGAGATCTTATGGGAACCGCCACTTGGTCAAAGTTTTCGCGGGTTTTTACTATATAGCCTTCTGGAACCAGGCCTGTGACCTCTTCCTTGAATAGCTCCAGTTCCGCCGGATCATTCAGAACATATATTGTGTTGTATATCGTTTCATCGAAATCTGAGTATGAATATGAATCCGCGCGATCAGAATAAATTTCAGGATGTAATTTTGAGTCTTCTTCGACCCAAAACGCAGTCGCATCATTTAGAACCCTATTGGGGGTATATATTTTATTCTCCCAGTCATCGAAACTCCCATCTGCCTTTCCTGGCTGTTTGATGGGTTCAAAAATGCCGATAATTTCGAAATGGTATGTTGCAATAACCCGTCGTCCACTATCATCATACATCACGTTCTCAAAATTCATAACGGAACCCACGGCTAAGTTGTTGATATTGGCAACATCCTGTGAAACCAAAGCCACATATGA
Source organism: Peptococcaceae bacterium (assembly GCA_009783315.1). Taxonomy (GTDB): domain Bacteria; phylum Bacillota; class Desulfitobacteriia; order Desulfitobacteriales; family Syntrophobotulaceae; genus WRJI01. The sequence goes on along the minus strand of WRHI01000012.1, from coordinate 37,637 downwards.
TAGATTCCTGATTTCCTGTTCGTTGAAAGCGCGTCCGGTCACAAGGTGGATCATGCCTTCTTGCATGTCGATAATTTCCGGATTGTTGACACCTGTAAAGGCAAAATAAGTTCCCGAGGCTTGATTTCCTGTGATAGGATATCTTTGCAAAGACGGCGTTTCCAACGATAGGAAAGTAGAATAATCAAAAGATTTGACATAGGGCAAAGCGCCGATTTTCTCAATGGTTTCAACAGAAAGCGGCTCAGGCCTAAATGTCGGGTTCTGAGCAAATAATGTCTCAATTTTCTCTTCATCATAACCAATAGCAACATCAGGACTCATCTTAGCACGCAAGGTGACTTCAGCGTTTTCCACAGCTTGTCGGACAGAGACAGCCCCAGCGATGATATTGCCTAAGACAAAGATAATAATCAATAAGATCACGGTTTTCCCCGGTTTTCTAACAACACTGGCCATGGCTCTCCTCACAGCATTCATGCGTCTGCCTCCTTAGTCAGTATTGGATAGAGGCGGCAAAGTATTGCTCGCGCAGTTTTGCCGCCTATTTCCTATGATTCAGCGGTAACGGGTCCGCATTCTAGGATTCCAAGCCCACATCTATTTGAGTGCGATGTATCCATTTTGATTGTTAACATTGAGCCCTAAATAGGTCCAGGTATATTTACCGCAAATTCCATCATAATCTATAATCGTAGCCAACTGAGGATCTCGGCGCAGGTAAGCTTGATATGAGTAAATCGCATTTTTGGTGTTAGTTCCCCACAAACCATCAATTACTCCTGGTGATGTAATATCGTAATAACTACCATACTTACGCTTAAGAAAATCTCTCCACCAATGTATACCACCTTGCACCGTTCTAACTTGATCCGGGCGATTAGTATAATATTGTCCAACGTAATGAGTTGACAAATACTGATCAAAGCTTACCACTGCCGGATTTCTTGGAGGATTGTACCAATCTTTCCCGCTTTCAATTTTAAAAGTGACAGCTTGGGCAGTATTGGGAACTGCCAAAAAGGCAGCAACCAAAACAACCGCAAAAAACACTTGCACCCCCTTTCTTGTGAATTTTGTCGTTTTTGATTTCCCTGCACCTTGTAATTGTAACATACGATTCCCCTCCTGTAAGGTATTTTTGGGAGCCTGCCCCAATTATAATTTTCTTTTGCAGACAAGTCCTGACAAAATTCTAAAAATATTCTTATAATTCCCATGCAATATTATGCACGGAACCGAAGGAAGTATGTCGAGAGAATGGTGAACAATGGCTGTTTTCATTGTCCCTTCCAACGATACCCGTATCCGGTTATCGTTTCGATCAAGCCTTTAGTCCCTAGTTTGCTGCGTAAACGGCTTATAGCCGCCTGAACAGTTTCGGGGCCGCCGCCATAATCAAGCCCCCAAACCTTATCCAGCATTTCGCAGTAAGTGACCGTTCTGTGCTTATTTTCTATTAACAGAGACGCCAACCCAAACTCAATCGGGGGAAGCGGAAGGTCTTTGTCAGTTCTCTTGATGACGCGGTTCTCCAAATCCACGATAACATCCTCGCCATTTTTCGCGTTTACAGTGTCAAGGAAAATATGTTCGACGTCGGCGGTGGGAAAAGCCCGTTTAAATCTGCAGATAAAGTTGTAACTCGGTCCCCGGTCTCCATATTCAATTTTTTCGTAGAAAGATTTGGAGACGCCCATTTTTTCGGCCATTTTAGAGCTTGTTTCCCCGATCGTTCTGCGAAACACGGCAAGCCTTGCGGAATAAGTATGCATCTGGATCACTCCTTTTGAGGCAATCATATCACACTATATGTGTGGTGTCACTTCTTATCGTGTGAGATATTTATTTCACACATATTGCGTGATATCATTTCTAATAAGGAGGTGTGGACATAGCAATGTTCGCCCAACGCTTCAAGGAGCTACGTATACAAAGAGACTTATCCCAAGCACAGATGGCGACGATTCTTTCTGCCTCTCCAAGTACCATTGGTATGTACGAACAAGGAAGGAGAAAGCCAGACGTAGAAACAATCGTACACATTGCGCGTTTTTTTAATGTTACGACGGATTACCTTCTGGGCGCTGAACCCTCTGAAGAGAAACCAACTACCGCCGAAAAAGAATTTCTCCCCGACCGTGATTTCACAGACGAGGAGAAAGCCTTAATATATGATCATTATCAGAAAACGATTAAGCTTTATCGCCGGTTATCGAAAAGGCTCCCGGAGGAATAGCCGTGCCCCATATCCTATTGAGTCTGTTAGTTCGCATCCTGCAGAGGTTCGATTTCGGCGCGGGTTAGCCCGGTATAGCGCATAATTTTCTCTATAGGTTCATGATCGGCTATCATACTTTCAGCTATGGCAAAGGCTTTGGTGGTTTCGCCTTCGATTTTGCCTTCGATTTTGCCTTCGATTTTGCCTTCGATTTTACCCTCAGCGCGGGCCCATTCTTCGCGGCTCTCATGATCCATCCGTTCTTTTTCACGGGCTTCGAAGAGAAGGCGAGTTTTTTCATCGGCGGATAGCTCCATCAGCCGCGCCACCGCTTTCTGAATCAACGGGTCTTGTTTCGCTACAGCTTCCAATTCAATCTCTCCTTCCGCTTTGATAAAGCTCATCCAATAGTGCAGACGCCGGTTATGATCCGTCTCGGCTGGGATCTTGCATAGTTCTAAGGTGTGAACCTCAACGATGTCGGTGAGCTCTACGTTGTTGACAGGGTCGTACATTGTGAAACGGTGATGATAGTTCGGGCTGTTGGTAATAAACTCTTTCTCGGTTATAACAATGCTGATAACTTGCTTAATATCTTTGTATTGTTCGCGTTTGCCAATCTGCTCTGTGATCATCTTCGCGTCGTAATAGGCTATGCGCTCGCGCATTTGAGGCAGTGGGGCCACTTGAATCTCGATATGGATTGTTTTTCCTGAAACGGTTTTGAGTTTGACGTCAACGATGCCCAGTTTATCTGTTGGGTGCTCCTGTATCAGATGAGGGTCAATGATCATAACCTCATCATAGTCCTCGGCGGGGATTGATAAGGCGGATTTCAGGAAGTCCGTTAAAAACTCAATGTTTCTCTCGTCGGCGAAGAAAATCTTGAAAATGATATCTCGTTTGACAGGCAAAATTGTCTGATCCATGTGAGGTCACCATCCTGTTAGTTCGCGTCCTGTAGAGTTTCGATTTCGGCGCGGGTTAGCCCGGTATAGCGCATAATTTTTTCTATAGGTTCATGATCGGCTATCATACTTTCAGCTATGGCAAAGGCTTTGGTGGTTTCGCCTTCGATTTTGCCTTCGATTTTGCCTTCGATTTTGCCTTCGATTTTGCCTTCGATTTTACCCTCAGCGCGGGCCCATTCTTCGCGGCTCTCATGATCCATCCGTTCTTTTTCACGGGCTTCGAAGAGAAGGCGAGTTTTTTCATCGGCGGATAGCTCCATCAGCCGCGCCACCGCTTTCTGAATCAACGGGTCTTGTTTCGCTACAGCTTCCAATTCAATCTCTCCTTCCGCTTTGATAAAGCTCATCCAATAGTGCAGACGCCGGTTATGATCCGTCTCGGCTGGGATCTTGCATAGTTCTAAGGTGTGAACCTCAACGATGTCGGTGAGCTCTACGTTGTTGACAGGGTCGTACATTGTGAAACGGTGATGATAGTTCGGGCTGTTGGTAATAAACTCTTTCTCGGTTATAACAATGCTGATAACTTGCTTAATATCTTTGTATTGTTCGCGTTTGCCAATCTGCTCTGTGATCATCTTCGCGTCGTAATAGGCTATGCGCTCGCGCATTTGAGGCAGTGGGGCCACTTGAATCTCGATATGGATTGTTTTTCCTGAAACGGTTTTGAGTTTGACGTCAACAATGCCCAGTTTATCTGTTGGGTGCTCCTGTATCAGATGAGGGTCAATGATCATAACCTCATCATAGTCCTCGGCGGGGATTGATAAGGCGGATTTAAGAAAGTCCGTTAAAAACTCAATGTTTCTCTCGTCGGCGAAGAAAATCTTGAAAATGATATCTCTTTTGACAGGCAAAATTGTCTGATCCATGTGAGGTCACCATCCTGTATTCACAGTATAGCATACACAGGGGCCTTGCGCCAGATAACCGTTACAGATCAGACAGATCAGACCCCAGCCGCTCAGACCCCAGCCGGAGGGCCAGGAGGGGGCGGAGGACAATGGACAATGGACAATGGACAATGGACAATGAGGAACACAAGATGGTAGGATGGACAACGGACAACGGACAACGGACAACGGACAACGGACAACGGACAACGGACAACGGACAATGGACAATGGTGAAGGCGATCCTTTCATAAATAAGGGACTTCATGATATGAAGCCATTGTGTCATCGGCTAAATTCTCACATTGTCCATTGTCCATTGTCCTCCGCCCCCTCCTGCCCGTCAGTTGGCGTCAGAAGAGAATCCCCATATGGAAGACCTTACCACGCCTGTCTTTTTCCGCTGCTGTCTCTCAGCTTGAAACGAGAAAGCAATTCTGTCAACACATCGGACTGAGAGTTCATAATGTCGGCTGTCGCGGCGCTTTCTTCAGAAGTGGCAGCGCTTTCTTCGGCGGCGGCGGCGCTTTCTGCAGCCACAACACTGTTCTGTTGGACAATACCCGCTACCTGCTCGATGCTCAGATTGATTGCGGATATACTGTCAGACTGTTTTCCCGAAGCATTAGCAATCTCCATTATGAGCTGGCTGCTCTCGTTGATGCCGTCCACAATTTCTGTAAGGCTTCCGGCCATTTCACCTGCAACGCGAGTACCCAGTTCTGCCTTACGCATGGAATCCTGAATTATTGAACTGGTTTCCTGAACCGCCGCTTCACTTTCGGCGGCAAGTTTGCGCACCTCATCAGCGACGACCGCAAACCCTTTGCCGTGTTCCCCGGCACGAGCTGCTTCAATAGCGGCGTTAAGGGCAAGCAAGTTTGTTTGCCCTGCGATACCATTGATCGTTTCCATAATATTGCTGACCGATTTGCTGGATTCCGTGATATCATTGACAGCCGCAATCATTTCGTCCATATGATGACTGCCTTCTTGTGCTTTCTGAATAATTGTGTCCGCAAGATCGGCGGCTTGCTGGGTGGTATCAGCGTTGACCTTGGTCTTTTCGGCGATTTGGGCAACTGACTCCGATAAATCTTTTACAGCCGCGTCTTGCTTCGTGGCGCCATCCGCCAGAACTTGGGCGTTACCTGCGATTTGTGTCGCGCCATCCGCGATGTTTGTTGAAGTTTCCGCTAACTGTTTGGCACCGGTAGAAACTTCTATAGTCGATGTGTTGATTTCCCTGAACATATGGTTGAGCGTATCTCCCACATTTTTCAGGGACTTCCCCATTGTGTCGGCTTCAGAAAGCAATTTGACATCAAGGGTTAGATCGCCTCCGGCAACTTTCTCAAGTTCTTGGGAGATATTCATGACATGATCAATAAAGGCGGCGGCTCCGCTAATGGTTTGCCCGATTTCATCTTTATTCTTTCCGTATTGGCTTATGATTTTAGCGTCCGAAGAGTCAAGTGAGATATCGCCTGTAGATCCCGCCTTAGCCATGAATTTGGCAAGGGAATTCAGCGGCGGGCTGATCAAGTTCGAGAGATAAAGAACCAAAGCAATAGCCAGGACACTGGCCAAAAGCAAATTCGCTACTTCAATCCAAGTCATCATTTGGAATGTCCGATTATTCTGTGCCATGTTCCCCGTAGCTTCGAGATGATTCAGGTCTTTGCACTTATCGAGCATCGCAAAAGTCGTGTTGGTAAACGGCGTCATCTCAACCAACACGGCCATCGCGCCGTCAAAATCATTGCGAGAACTTGCCTCAACAATGCCCGGCGCGCGCCGAATAAACTCATTAAAATTGGTTTCCATAAGATCTGTGGATTCTTTATCTTCGTCTAAAGTTATCGTTTTCCTGTACTCCGCGAGGGCTGCTCTCAACCGCTTTTCCCCTGCGGGCACCTCATTGGCCGCGTTATTGAAAGCGTCTGTACCCGAATCAAAAATAATTGTTTTAATCAAATTCAAGCGGATCGTATCAAATTCCGTTCTAATAGTTGCCAGATATTCAGTGGCAATCACATTATAATCGTACAAGGTTTTGCTTGCTTTATTAATGCTGGACATCCCGCTAATCCCCACAATGCCCACAACGACCGACAGAATAATAACAAAGAGAAAACCGATCATCAGCTTATACGATATTTTCATGTTTTTCATACAATAAGGCCTCCCTGTCAACAGTTCGTTTTTCTATACCCAGCCCTCTCGCTTATGGTGTCCGAAATCCGCGTAAAAATGTAGCGGCAAAATAACCCTGATCCTCAATTAAAAACCGTTGCCGGCTGCAAGATCAATCAGGAATCTTAACACGTCTTTAATTGAGGATCAGGATAAGTCAATCTTACTGAAGGCATTCTTTCAAGACTTCCGCTAAAGGCCCGGCGGCGTTCATAGATTCCTCCGGCGTATTAAGCTGACTACCGATCTCCAGCAGCAAAGCTCCGGAAAAAAGATGCTGATTGTAGCGCGCATCGGCGGCATAATGCACTTTGCTGAAAAACAACCCCGGATATTTTGCCTCGCCAACACGGATAAGGCGCTGGGCTAACTCGTCATTGGCTTTCCAGTTCACGTGTTTCTGCCCGACAATGATCAAAATCCGCGCGGTATCCTTGCCGTCGATTTTCACCGTGCGTTTTCCCACAGCCTGAGGCAGCCCGTCGCGATGGATATCCAAAAGCAGCCGCATGTCGGGATAAGTGTCTAAAAGACCCTTGGCCGACCAATAAGAAGATGTGTAAGCCTGTGGAAAATTTGTGTCATTAATGCTGGGATCATAGACGGTGGGAATGTTACGGGCGTTAAGGTTCGACGCCAAACTCTTGCTGAAGACGGCGACATCGCCGCTTGTGCCTTTTTCCGCGCGCTCCTTGCCGCCGCCGCCGATATACGATTCTGATGTATGGGTGTTGTAAAGGCCGACCAGAACCGCACCAGAGGCGAGGGGATAATCCGGAGCCGGCTTCGGCGCAAACGCCGGAGATGTGGCGGAATCAGAGGATTCGGAAGCAGCATCCTGAGGGGCACCCTCCATCTCAGGATCTCGCGGCGAATAGGCCCAGCCCAGCCAAGCCGGACCTTCTTTGGGCGGAGACAAATAATGCAGAAAATAGGTCCGTTGATCTGCCACATTGACTCCCGTCAGCAAAAACAGACCCAGACTCAGCGTCTGCGTACGCGCTTGCATAAGTTGGTCATGTTTCGGCTGACTTAGACCGGGCAATCCCTCCAGAAGAACAATCTCATAAGGAAACTGTTGGGAGTTGAGGACATTAACGATCTGGCTCATTTGCCCGCCGGAAGCCATGAAAAGAAACGCGCAGAAAGAAACTGAGAGAGCAAGAATGCTTTGAGCAATTTTGCCAACCAGCATGCTTGAGTAGCGGCTGCGAGAGAGGGTGTGTTTCATGTAAGATGTTTTTGGCTGCATAGGGTCTCCTTCTTCGTTGGTCGGTGTTATCCTCATCATACTATGAGGACAAGCAGAAATATAGAAGCAAGTTTCCGCTGGGTGCATGTTTTAAAAGTACAGGAAGCGACAAAAAAATAAATAGAAATATCTACTGCGGTTCTCCTGCAATCTAATGGTGAATGGAGATGGATATTATGTGGGCTCGTAACAGTCCCGAGGTAGGGTTTGGTGAGAGGGAGACTCCAAAAGCCCGCGAACTTTTTTCGCCTTTTGAGGTTGCGTCAGGCAGAGAGGCGCTTGGATTCTCCCGCTCACCAAACCCTACCTCGTGCCTCATTGAACTGTATCCCCCGGCGAAAAGACAGGTTTTTCCTTGTAACCCGGGTCGGTTTTTGTTGTCTGTAAAAGTGAAAGGCTCTAAACTGAGAGTGGGATTCAATGTTACACAAGACACCACCAAGGGGTTGACGCGCTTGGAAGATCATCTCATCATCGATTTGTTCTGGAACCGTTCTGAAAGCGCCATCGCGGAAACGGTTCTCAAGTACGAAAAATACTGTAGAAGTATCGCCATAAACATTCTTCACAACAGCGAAGACGCTGACGAATGTGTCAACGACGCGTATATGAATCTTTGGAACGCCATTCCGCCTCAGAAACCCGCGTCTTTGCGCGCTTATCTGGCCAGAATTACGCGCAACCTTTCCCTGAACAGATATAGACACAAGAACACTTTGAAACGTGGCTCCGGTGAGATAGAGCTTATCTTTGACGAACTGGAGGACTGTATTTCATCAAGGAACGGAACCGATGACATGTGCGAGATGAAGATGCTTACCGAACATATTAACACTTTTGTGAAAACCCTCTCCCAAGAGAGTCAACTTATCTTTATCAGAAGGTACGTATACAGCGACGCCATTCGAGACATCTCAGCAAAAATGAGCATCAGTGAAAGCAAGGTCAAAACAACGCTCTTCAGATGCCGGGAAAAACTGAAAAAGCATCTGGAACGAGAGGGGGTCACTATATGAAAGACGACAACAGCAAAAGCGACAGAAACAAGGCTATTATGCTTTATGAAGCGTTGGGAGGCCTTGACGATGACCTCATAGTGGGCGCGGACATGGAATCAGGCAGAAGAAACCTCCGCAAACAATGGCTGCAATGGGGGGCGATAGCGGCCGGCGTATTGCTCATGGCTGCCCTGCTGATACCAAGAATAGCGCCCTTAACCTTTCAAACTGCTCGGGCGCCTTTTGTACAAGGGGCCCAAGTGGTATCCCTGAAAAAAATCAATGTTCAAAAAGAAGGCATTCAAGGTCTGGAGGAAACCCTCCGAAGATACACACAAATGCCGGAAAAACTCAATATCGCATATCTATCAGCCCGGGTTTCACCGCAAGGCCATATAGAGGATTTTGACTTGCTTCTGTACAGCTTTAACGGTGCCGGCGAATACAAAGGGAAGTACAGATTTCAGTATGATTACACGAACGCCCGGATGAATTTTTTCACAGATGCGGAAGCGAGCCCTATTGATAGTTATCAATCTCCTATTGTCTACACGGAAAACTATGATGTCTCATATATTTCCGAGCAGATCAAAAGAATCCCTCTCAGAGAACAAATCGCCAGTCTCGATTTTCCTGGATATGTGCTGCAGTTCCGCGCCAACACCCAGATTACGCCTAATCAGCCCATCATTGACGGCGGCCAAAACAGTCCGATTCCGGCCATGTCTCTGAAGGAATATCGCCAGGGGCAGGGCGGCAAAAGTGACAGCAAAACCGCCATATACGTCACCCTTTATGATGGTATTAGCATGGTGGGGGAGAATGTGATTATTTACAAGTTGGCTTCATGGCCCCTGTCAACCTCAGGAGCCCAAAGCGATAGGACGCCTCAGGAGTATCGTATTGAAGTCAACAGAATGAAAGTGACCCGCGACTACGGAGAAACTTGGATTGATGTGGATATTTCTTTGGAGGATATGCAAGAGACCATGGATTTCTACGGAAGCTACCACACCATTCCGGAAGACAGCTTCTATATTTCGCCTGAGCCGGGCGGCGTCATTGCCGTTATATTTGGGAAAACACCGAAATTGCGATTATCTCATGACGATGGCGCGACGTGGCAAACGATACCCTTTGACCTGGGGCACAATCCTGCGGAGAGCACGCCGGATCTGCCCATTGTTAGCAGGATCATCGGATTCACAAGCAGCAAGGAGGGCTTCGCGGCGCTAGGCAGCAACTGGTCCGCAGGAAGGGGTGAAATGAAATTCGCGTACTTTACCCATGACGGAGGGGTGTCTTGGATCAGGAAAAAACTGCCTTTCAGCGGCACAAACCGGGTTTTGACAGGCATGAGCTTTGTGGACAGCAGCTATGGCGTGTTGTCTTTACAAAGCTCCGTCAGCTTCGCGGATGCCGTGGCGCCGACGCTGTTCTGCACCTGGGATGGCGGCGAGAGTTGGCGGCAGACGGCGCTGCCGGAGGAAGAGATTCAGAGAGAAGCCGGCAAGGGAGAGATCTCTGTTGGGAGTTTGACTAAGGTTGATTCGCTGACCTATGCCGGCGGCGTCTACACGTTGATCTGTGGCAAAGGCTCCGGCAACTATATCAAAGCGAGGTTTGAAAGTTGCCGGCTTGATGGGCCATGGGAACTGGCGGAAAGATTCAGGGCGCCCTTTCGGGATAGTGCTATCAACAGCTGATATCTGACAAGGAAATAAGCAGAAAAGCTAGAGAGGTATGATCATGAAGAAATTTTTTAAGAAACTGAAAGGCGCCGGTTCCATGAAACGTGTTATCCTGAGATGTACGCTTCTGGGTCTGGGGACGTTGTTTCTTCTTAGCTTCTTGAGTTTGGGCATTTTCGTCTGGGCAGCTGTTGCGAGTACGCCGGAGTGGAACCCCGGCATGTTGAGTCAACATCTTTATCCTTCTCTGGTGTATGACAAAGATGGTAATGAAATTGCCCAGCTAAGTATGTCTCCCCATAGCCGCTTTCCTTTTCAGTATGAAGATCTGCCGGAACTTCTGATTCACACGATAGTGGCGGTAGAAGATGAGACCTTCTACAAACACAAAGGGTTTGATCTGGCGCGCGTCCTTAAACAGGGCATGGGAAATCTGGCCAATCCCGCGCAACCGGGCGGCAGCTCCCTGACGGTACAATTGGCCAGAAACACGGTCATTGAGCCTGGTGAGAGAACTCGCGGCGGTCTGTCCGGTCTTAGACGCAAGATCCAGGAAATGAATCTGGCCAGGCAGATCGAGCGTCTGCATACAAAAGAAGAAATCCTAACCGCTTATATGACTCAAGTCTATTTCGGACACGGAGCGTATGGTGTGCGTTCCGCCGCCTGGGTGTATTTTGGCAAAGATCTAGATCAGTTGACCGTCCCGGATATTGCTTTGCTCTGCGGTCTGCCGCAAGCCCCTGGCGCCTATGATCCCTATTTTCACTCTGAAACGGCCCAACAGCGCCGCAATACTGTTCTCAGCATCATGCTTGATAATGATCTGATTTCCGGTACTGAATACGAACAATATCAGGATGAACCCTTCACATATGTAGAAGAGATTGTCGCCGATGAGGTCATACTCGATCCAGGGTTGAACACACCGATAAAATACCCATATTTTGTGGACTATGTTGTTGCATGCTTGGTCAATCCGGCGATGTACAATCTCACATACGAGCAGGTTTACAATGGCGGACTTCGTATTCATACAACCATTGACGCCAAGATACAGCAAGCCGCGGAAGACGCCATGAAGAATCCGGATCATTTTCCCCCTGACAGCCAGGATGGCATTCGTCCACAGGGCGCCATTGTGATGCTGGATAATGCTGCGGGGGATGTTGTCTGTATGGTCGGCGGACGCGAATACGCCGCTCCCATGGGATTTAACCGGGCGACAAACGCTAAACGGCAGCCCGGGTCCGCAGTCATGCCGATCATTGTTTGCGCTCCGGCCCTTGAAACCGGGCGTTTTGACGCCAATACGGTTCTGGTTGACGAACCCATAACAGTTGGCGTCTGGTCGCCTCAGAACTCCGGCGGTGGTTTCAGGGGACCTATCACTATGCGTACGGCTGTGGCCGTATCCATAAACATTTACGCCGTCAAACTTTACATGGCAGCCGGCCCGGAACACTGCTGGAATTTTGCCAAGAACATGGGGCTGGAAATGGTCAACACCAACTACGAGAATTACGCCAACGCGTTGGGGAGCTTTGAGGCGACGCCTCTGGAAATGGTAACGGCTTACGCTGCCTTCCCTAGCGGCGGCCTGCTGAAGGAACCAAGATGCGTTACCAAAATAACCGATGTCAACGGACTCGCTATTCTGGAGCCTCCGGCGCAGAACCGCCAAGTCATGCAAAACATGACCGCCCACGCCGTAGATGAGCTATTGCGCGGAGTTGTATGTAACGGAACCGGCACGCGAGCCGCCATCGGTGACTGGTATATTTGTGGCAAAACCGGAAACGTTGTCATAGATACCGACACCTATGGCGGAGCTTTCGCCAATTCGGATGCATGGTTCATCGGCTACAGCCCACTGTATACAGCCGCTGTTTGGATGGGTTTCGACATAACTGATAGGAACCATTTTCTCCTTGCAGAGCACGGCGGGACCCACCCCGTCACGATCTGGAACAAAGTAATGACAGCGGCCTTGGAAGGCCATTCTGTCCAAACGCAACCCAACTGGTAGCTAAACGGGAGCGCACGCAAACCCAACTGTCTGAGTGGAGCAAAGCAGAACGAGTTTTGGGTTTGCAGCGGAGGTCGCCTAGTGATTCACCAGACCGAAGAACGGCTTGAGGACGGGGCCTCAGCCCTTCACCTGCCGCTTCCCCCCAAACGCTACAGCGCGCACTCAAGAGTAATCCAAGTATCCTCAGGCATCCCCCCGGACCCATCCGCAATCCTGGCGACATAGATCGTATTCCGGCCCTTGTTTTTCGCGGCATAAAGAGCTGTATCCGCATCGGCCAGCAAGGCTTCCAGATGATGATGCCGTTTGAAGTCATAAACCGCTAAACCAATGCTGATTGTGGAATGAAAGATTTCGCCATCGGCGACGAAATCCTGCTTTGCCGCGCGCAGCCGCAGTTCCCGCGCGATGTCCAACGCGTTATCTTCCGAAATATTCGGCAGAAAAACGCAGAACTCTTCCCCGCCATAACGCGTCACCAGGTCGGTGGCGCGAAACCGTGAAGACAGCAGAACGGCGATCCCTTTGAGAACCTCATCTCCCTTGAGATGACCATATAAATCATTAATGTTTTTGAAACAATCAAGATCAAGCATTAACAGACAGGCGTCATCACCGCTTCTGGCGACGCTATCGAATAAAGGCTTGGCCTTGCGATTGAAAGCGCCGCGGTTCATGAGGCCGGTGAGGGTATCGCGCTCGGCCAGAGAACTGACTTCATCCAGAACCTGTCTCGTATCGGTGACGTCATAGATCATCAAACAGCGGCAAATGGGTCTATCGGCATGAGAAATCTCCGTTTCAGAAACGCGGTAATGTTTCACAGCGCCGTCCGATTCCGTGAAATTGAACTCTTTCCCAGCCGTGTTGTTCGGAGCGCTCAACCAGGCCAGGTCTTCCACCTCATCTAATTTCATACCCACACTGGTAAACGCCAGCCGCGGCAAAAGGCGTTTGGCCTCAGAGTTGGCGTCAATGAAACTGCCCTGCATATCCAGAAGAACAAAGCCGTCGCTCATCGTCTCAATAATCTTTTCCCGGGCGATCGGCGCGATGCGATAAAGGCCCAGCTGCAGCATAGAATAACCCAGAAGCAAACACGAAACGCTCAAAAAAAGAGGCGTCGTATCGAACCCCAGACGAGCGACAACAAAACGATTAAAAGCGGTGCTCAGTACAGGCAAAATAGTTGCCAGAATGATTGTAACAGCCTGGATTTTAAAAACCCTGTCCCGGCGGCGGAAAAACCGGAGCAAAACGCCGATAGCCGCGATGGGAAGCAAGGCGGCGTATCCTATAAACAAATAATAGAAAAAAGATCCGTCAAGGTCGAAATGAGGCACAGGGCTAAGAAGAGAAAACTCAAGAGAGTTATAATAAATCCCATTAAACGGATACGTCCAAAGCAAAAGGCACGTGAGGGCCGGAATCAGCAGCAGCAAAGCATAATGCAGCCTTCTAAGCCTTACGCCACAATATTCACAAACGAAAAAAAACATAAAAGGACTGACAAAAGGGCCGCCGCAATACTGTACCATGGTAGCCGCCATCGCCTCTTGCTGTGAATCCGCCAAAATCTCAAAAATAAATCCCACAATATAGATGAGGATTGCCAGTATGACATAGGTAAAATAAAATGATTTCGGCGCATTGCGCACATAGATTCCCATAATAAAAGTTGCCAGAGCGATTGCCGCAGCCATCAGATACCCAATTAATACAAAAACAAAAATCACGTTCTCCCCCCATGCTCAATGCTCAGAGCTGCAGACAGGGGACTATCTATTGTCCACTGTCCACTGCCCACTGTTCAGGCTCGTTCCAACAAGACTCGTCCACCCTTAGGGACGGCTCTGGCGACATAAATAGCGTTTTTCCCGGCCTTTTTAGCGGCATAAAGAGCAGCGTCCGCATCTTTCAACATCGCTTCAAAAACCTCATGGCGTCCGCTGTCAAAAGCCGTTACACCGATACTAACCGTGATGCTAAAAACGGAACCCTGCGATGAAAAGGCGAGTTTCGCGGCGCGCTCCCGCAGGTTTTTGGCAAGATCAAGGCCGCCCCGTTCTGACAAGCTGGGCACAAAGGCGCTGAACTCTTCGCCGCCATAACGCGCCACCAAATCTGTAGAACGAAAGCGTGTTGACAACATCTCAGCAAGAGCTTGCAGAACCTCGTCGCCCACAAGATGACCATAGGCGTCGTTAACATCCTTAAAAAAATCCAAATCTATCATCAGCACGCAGGCGTCACCGTTGTTTTTGGCAATCTGGTTGAAGAGCCTTCTCCCGTTGCGGAAAAAAGCGCCCTGGTTGCAGAGACCAGTGAGAGCATCCTGTCCGGCCATCAAACAGACCTCATCCAATAGCTGTTTTGTCTCGGTTTCATCGTAAATCAGCAGACAGCGACAAATTGACTTGTCGGCCTGCTTAATTACAGTTTCCGATATCCGATAATATTTGATCGCCCCGTCCGGCTCAGCGACGCTGAAACCATTTCGGGACGCGCCGGTCCGGTCGCGGAACCAGGTAACCCCTTCGATATCATCCATTCTCGTGCCGGCGCTTGTCAGCGCGAGCTGCGGCAGAAGGCGCTTAGCTTCAGAGTTGGCGTCAAAAAAGCTGCCCTGCATATCCGCCAGAATGAAACCGTTGCTCATGGTTTCGATGATCTGTTCCCGGGCAAGAGGCGCGATACGATAGAGACCCAATTGGAGGATTGAGTAACACAAAAGAAGAGAGGACAAACTTAAAAAAATCGGGTACATAATAACACCAATATCATTCCTGCCGAAAGCGAGTAAAAGTGTGCCAAGGATTGGGAAAACCGTAACAAGAACAATAATAGCCGCGTTCTTTCTGAAAATATGGTCGCGCCACTGACAATGATAGAGAAGAATCGCATCGGCCATAATGGGGATAAAAGAGCTAAACAGCATAAACATATAATAGATAGACGAACCGATAGGCTTGAGGCGTGGAAGGGGGCCATTCGTCAGAAACTCGACATCCATATAATAAATATGCTGCAAAGGGTACGTAAGAACCAGCAAAGAACAAAGCACAGGTACAGAAAACAACAAGGCGACAAAACTACGATTCACCTTAATATCGCAGTATTCGCAGACAAAAAGCAGCATCAGCGGCGCGATAAAAGGACCGCCGCAGTACTGCAAACGGGCTGCCATAAGGGCGCTGATTTTTGATGTCGCTGTAATTTCAAAAAGGCAACCCAAAGACAATATGAAAATGGCCACCGTAACATATGTAAAACAGAGCGACTTAGGCGCGCTGCGCGCGTAGAGCCCAACCATAAGGGTCAAGAGAGCGATCGCGGTCGAGAAGATATAAAGATACAAAAGAATATTGCTATGGTACAAAAATATCACATCCTGGTAAATTAAGCGTTAAGTGAACCTTTTATATTGTAGCATAGCGCAGCTTACAGCCGCAAGGAGTCAGGTCATACCGCCGATCGTATGCTCATATACTTTCCCAAGCGCCTCTTTGAGCATGGATGAGGGTTAAAGGCAAGGAAACTATGACAGCTGAAAGCGCCAATTTAAGCATGTGGATCAACGGACTCGTGCTCTCAGGACTGGGCGCGGGCGCTGTCTTATCAGTGCGCGAACGCCTGAAAAAGAAACAGTGGCGTTCTGCCGGCGCGAAAACGACGTTGCCGAGTCCGTTGTCCCAGGCTGTGGCACGACTGGTTGGTACCGCAGGCGGAATCTATTTGTCTTTGGAATTGCTGTTTTCCTTTTTGGGCTTGCGGCATGAAACCTGGCAGGCTTATATGCCTCTCGCGATTGACCCCATGGCCGCCTTCTCCCTTGTTATTGCCATAATTCAACCCTATGGGGTGAAGGTTTGGGAATTCGCAAGAAGAAGCGTCGCGGCAAGATCATCGGCACGATCCGTGGTTAAGGCGTCCCGTGTTAGAAGCAATACCAAGTCTAAGAAGAGGAGGTTGTGAATGTGCTGCTCAGCGAATTTTCCGGCAAAGAGATTATCAACCTGCGTGACGGCTCGCGGCTCGGCCTGGTGGGTGACAGCGATATCCGCATCAACAGCCAAGGCGAGATCCGCGCTTTTGTGACGTCCTCTTCCTCGTCTAAACCGTCCGGGCTCGACTGGATTTTTGGCAGAAGCCGTGAAAGGGAAGGGCCACCTCTCTATATACCCTGGGATTCAATCAAAAAAATTGGGCAGGAAGTTATTATTGTTGACGTGTCTTATTATGACATGGCGGAAAATGAATATGACGCCTGATGGGTTGATTTGACAGACGAGCCAAATCTAATATATAATAATACCTGTCAAGAAGAAGC
The DNA here is from genome assembly GCA_009783315.1 of Peptococcaceae bacterium. Lineage (GTDB taxonomy): Bacteria > Bacillota > Desulfitobacteriia > Desulfitobacteriales > Syntrophobotulaceae > WRJI01. The sequence continues at coordinate 21,053 of WRHI01000012.1, read as the reverse complement.
CCCGCTTCTCACCTCAATCGCTAATGGCGTCTGAGGTTAACGAGTAAGGCCGGAACACGACCTGCATGAAACTTTTTGAGGCAGGTTCCGTTCAATCGGTGTGCTTTGAGAGGACGGGATTGAAACCCGTTTTTCTTTTTGCGTGTGCATAGAATTATGTGAACATGAACCGCAATAGGCCGTGGCATATCCGTGACATATGGGGTATAGGGGGTTTCTTGATGGAAACTGGGAAGACGGTATAATAAGTGGAGGTGATTTCCTATTAGTAGGGACTTGCGGATTAATGAAGAAATCCGGGTCCGGGAAGTTCGGCTCATCGGAGATGACGGTGAACAGCTCGGGATAGTTTCTAACAAAGAGGCGCTGCAGATTGCCATGGATAAGTCTATGGATCTCGTCGAGATTGCGCCGACCGCTAAGCCGCCGGTTTGTAAAGTCATGGATTATGGCAAATTCAAATACGAGCAGGCCAAACGGGATAAAGAGGCGCGCAAAAAGCAAAAAGTTGTGGAGATCAAGGAAGTAAAGCTGCGTCCCAATATTGAGAAACACGACTTTGAGACCAAGAAGAATAACGCCCAAAGGTTTTTGCGCGAGGGAGACAAAGTCAAAGTTACTATTATGTTTCGAGGGCGCGAAATTACCCATGCCGAGAACGGGCGCGTTCTGTGTCTGCGTATGGCGAAGGAATTGGTGGAAGAATCAGCTGTGGCGACGGTTGAGCGCGAGCCCAAAGTGGAAGGACGCAATATGATCATGATTCTGGCGCCCATTAAAACGATAGACAGCTGACAACAGTATCAGGCAAGCAATATCAACCTGTTGATACTTGGTAATTGTTACTTGATACTTGACAATGAACAATTGCGGGACAGTGTAATCTTGCATTGAGCACCGTGTACCGAATAGCGAGTGCGGTTTTTGGTTATTTTTGGCTGCTTGTTTTGATTGTTCAATGCTATGTCAATAGACGAGTGAGATTGAATATCTGAAGGATATTCTTTTGTCCGGTTTCTAATTGTCAACTCATTATGAATTATGGAGGGGTTCTAATGCCTAAAATGAAGACGCACAGCGGTGCGAAGAAACGTTTCAAAAAAACGGGAACAGGGAAAGTTGTTCGGTTCCACGCCTATAAGAGTCATATTCTGGAGAAAAAAACGCCCAAACAGAAGGGTAATCTGCGAAAGTCGACTATTATGGATAGCTCCGACGCCAAACGGATCGAACGTCTGATAACTTACAGGTAAAATCAACCCGGCCCGGGGCTGGGCTCAATATTGTCAAAGAACATGAAGGGGGTCTCTATCATGGCTAGAGTTAAGAGAGGGATGGCAGCTCATCGCCGTCATAAAAAAGTTTTTAAGCTTGCCCGCGGGTTCCGCGGTCGTACCGGTTTTAAAGTCGCTAAGCAGTGGGTGGTTCGCTCAATGGCTTTTTCCACAGCCCACCGCAAAATGAAAAAACGGGACTTTCGCCGTCTTTGGATTGCTCGCATCAACGCCGCCGCGCGCTTGAACGGTATGTCTTATAATCGATTTATGTATGGACTCAAGCTGGCGCAAGTGGATGTGAACAGAAAGATCATGGCCGATATGGCCATCAACGACCCGGCAGCGTTCGCAGCCTTGGTCGATTTGGCCAAGGATAAGGTTGAGGCCCAAACCGCCACGACGGCTAACGCCTGATGGAACGGATTGCTTCCGTGCAAAACCCCCAAATCAAGGGGGTTTGCGCGCTGCACCGCCGCAAGGGACGGCAAGAGCAAGGCCGTTTCTTGATCGAGGGTTGGCATTTGCTGGCCGAAGCGCTGAAACGGCGGCTGGCTGTGGAAACGGTTTATTATGTCAGTGGAGCTGACACGGCGGGCGGAGCTGACACGGCGGGCGGAGCTGACACGGCGGGCGGAGCTGGCGAGGCGGGCGGATCTGATGTCACAAGCGGATCTCATGCCGCAAATGAATCGGTCTTGCTGTCTCAGGCGTCCGCAGCCGGCGCCGGTCTTGTGCAAGTGTCGGAACAAGTTATGCGCAAAATCTCCACGACCGATACGCCTCAAGGGATAGCCGCTGTGTTATGGTGCCCGGAGGTTTCGCGGTCAATGACTGGGCCGGGCGAAAAAGATATCCTGTTGATTCTCGACCGTATCCAGGATCCGGGCAATTTGGGCGGAATTCTACGGGTGGCTTTGGCCGCCGATGTGGCAGGGGTTTTGCTGACGCCCGGATGTGCCGATCCGTACGGGCCAAAGGCTCTGCGCGGCGGCATGGGCAGTTTGTTTGGGCTCCAGGTGCTGACAGAAATGGATGGGGCGGAGTGCAGGGATTTTTGCGCGTGGGCGGGTACCCGCGTCGTCGCTTTGACGCCTGAAGGGAAATCGCTGTTTCAGTGGCTAACAGGGGCGGTTTCAGCCGGGCCGACGCAAGTCGACCCGGAGACTGGGCAAGGAACGGGGGGCAGGGGACCGCTGGTGTTGATTCTTGGTAATGAAGGCGACGGGATCGCACCGGAGTTGCTGGCGTGGGCTGACGAGCGCTGGTCTCTGCCGATGTACAACGGTGTAGAATCGTTGAATGTGGCGGTGACGGCCGGGATTGTGCTCTATGAACTGAGGAGGAGACAGAATGGACGATCGTAAAAGTTTGACCATGAATCAGGTCATGTTGCCGTTTCAGGCCAATGTCAGCGGCAATGTGCATGGCGGCGAGATCATGAAATATATGGACAATGTAGCCGGTGCGACAGCGATTCGTTATGCCAAAGCTAACGTGGTGACAGCGCGTGTAGATGAACTGCAATTTTTGCGTCCCATCGCGGTGGGCGCGTTGGTAACATGCACAGGAAAAATTGCTTACGTGGGCCGGACGTCAATGGAGATTATTGTTACTGTTGATGTTGAGGATATGCAGTCCGGGCGCGGCCCACAAAGGGCTTTATCTGCTTTTTTTACTATGGTTGCGTTGGATTCCACCGGGCGTCCGATTGAAGTGGATCCATTCGTGCCGGAGTCTGACGATGAAAAAGAGTTGTACGCTATGGCGGCAGCCCGGCGCGAGGATTATAAGAAGAGGCGGCAGTGAATCTTTTTTCGAACCTTGAAACTTGAACGAACGATGAAAATGAACAGGGAGGAACAGTTATGAAAGTCAAGGATTTTGTGCCATTCAAAAACTGGGTTGTGGTCGGCGATGTTCTCAATGAGTCGAAGTCCGCGGCGAGGATTCTGCGGAAATTGCATGAGAATGGTTATCAAGTTGCCGGCGTTCATCCCCGGGGCGGCGGGAACGGGTCAGACTCGGGTCAAGGCACAGTCTGTGTCAAGCTGGCGGATGCAGGGTTTAAAATTGATGTGATTGATCTTTGCATCAATCCGGGCGCCGGGCTCGATTATATCAAAGAGGCCGCGGCGCTTGGCGTTGATAAGGTTCTGATTCAGCCCGGCGCGGCCAGCCAGGAGATTCTGGATTTCTGCCAGGGAAACGGTATAACCGCCGTGGAAGGGTGTGCTATGGTGATGCTCTCGGGCGGCTAAAAGCGCTTGAAAGGGTTCCTTGAAATATAATCCCAAGGGTGATATAATCCACAGTATATTCGTTCAGCATGATGGCTAAGACCCGTTTTGGGTCAATGCCTTTGGCATGAAGCAATGAGGAGGGCGTGGATGGGGATGATGTCTCAAGATTCTTTATTCTGGAAAATCTTTGAAGCCACGGGTTCTCCCGATATGTATCTGTTATTTAAGAATTCCCTTGACAGGGGAGGCTCTAAGTCAAAATTGCATATAAAAAACCAGCAATGAAGGAGACCAAAAGAACATTGGTTTATCATACTGAGAGGGAAGGGAACGGGAGAGCCGCGCTCAGTATAACGGTTCCAGCCGCAGACGCGGCGGTAACCACAGGGAAGGACAGCCTTGACTGGAAGCTGTTCGGACTGGTGTTCTCCTGGTGGGATGTTTTTAAAGCGTCTTTCAGGTTAAATTTCAACTCCGGAGCAGGTTCGGCGCCGACCGTTATCGGCGAACTAAGTGCGGCAGCGTGTGTCGGATGGACAGACAGGTCTTCAGAGACCAACTGTCAGAGAGACAAGACGTTACCGAATCAGGGTGGTACCGCGGGATAAGGTTCCCGTCCCTTCGAGGACGCGGGCCTTTTTATTTTGAAAGATTTTGTAAAATATGGCGCAGGGAAGGGAATGAGGGTTATGCGGGACAGGATTCATGAGATTGAGCAGCAAGTTATGCGGGAGCTGGAGAAGCGGTTGAGTCCGGAAGAATTGCAGGAGCTCAAGGTCAGAACCGTGGGCAAAAAGGGGACTTTGACGGCTTTGTATAAAGAGATGCGCGACCTGCGGAATGAGTTTAAACGTGAGGCGGGCCAGCTGATCAATGAGGTTAGAGAGAGCCTGGAGAAGGCTTTCGCGGACAGAGAAGGGGAAATGGCGGCTGTGTTGATGGAGCGCCGTCTGCGGGAGGAGACGCTGGACATCAGCTTGCCGGGTCTGCCCGTGCGGCGCGGGTATCAGCATCCGCTGACACTGGTTATTGATGAGATTGAGGAGATTTTTCTCGGCTTGGGGTTCAGTGTGGCGGAAGGGCCGGAAATAGAAACAGATCACTATAATTTTGAGGCGCTGAATCTGCCGAAGGATCATCCGGCCCGGGATATGCAGGATTCGTTTTTTGTGTCGGAGGAAATCGTGCTGCGAACTCAGACGTCACCGGTGCAGGTGCGGACGATGCAAAAAATGTGTCCGGCGCTGCCGGTAAAAATCATCGCGCCAGGCAAGGTGTTCCGTTATGACGACGACGCCACCCACTCGCCGATGTTCCATCAGGTCGAAGGGCTGTTTGTGGACAAGGGCGTGCGGATGTCTGACCTGAAAGGGGTGTTGCTGCTTTTTGTGCGGCAGATGTTTGGCGAGGACCGAGAGATCCGGCTGCGGCCCAGTTTTTTCCCCTTCACGGAGCCCAGCGCCGAAGTGGATGTGTCCTGCATGATTTGCGGGGGCAAGGGGTGCCGTCTCTGCAAAGGATCGGGCTGGATCGAGATTTTAGGGGCGGGGATGGTACACCCCCGGGTGCTGGAAATGGGAGGCTATGATCCGGCGGAGGTGACGGGGTTCGCTTTTGGTATGGGTGTTGAGCGCGTGGCCATGCTTAAATATGGTATTGAGGATATTCGGCTGATTTATGATAACGATGTGCGTTTCTTGCGACAGTTTTGAACAATGGACAATTATAACAATGGACAATGGACAATGGACAATGGACAATGGACAATGGACAGTGGACAATGGACAATGGACAATGAGCAATGGACAATGGACAATGGACAATGGACAATGGGCGATGGACAATGGACAATGGACAATGGGCGATGGACAATGGACAGTGGACAATGGGCAGTGGACAATGGACAGTGGACAGTGGACAGTGGACAATGAGCAATGGACAATGGACAATGAGCAATGGACAATGGACAATGGACAATGAGCAATGGACAATGGACAATGGACAGTAGACAGTGGACAGCGGACAGTGGCAGTGGACATCGGACAACGGGTAGTTAGTTAGGAGGCAGGGTGGGGTGGAGAGAGTAACCTTGGGTTGGGTAGTCTGTGGAGACGAAAAAGCTAGATCAATCGAAATAATTCATAAACTGATGTCACAAAACAATTGTCCATTGTCCATTGTCCATTGTCCATTGTCAAAAGGGGGGGGTTTTTGATATGAGGGTGAGTTGGAAGTGGCTGGGGTCGTTGGTCGATTTGAGCGGGTATTCGCCTCAGCAGCTGGCTGATATTTTGACCCGGGGCGGCGTGGAGACGGGAGCGCCGGAGTTCTTGCATCCGGGGTTTTCCGGAGTTGTTGTGGGGGAGATTGTTTCTGCGGAGAAACACCCTGGGGCGGATACTTTGCGGGTTTGTCAGGTTGATGTTGGCGCAGCCCCTTTGGACAGGGGTAACAGAGATGGGGCTGGCTTGGATAACCTTGACGTGGGGGTTTTTGTTTCTGTTGTAACGGGGGCGGCGAATGTTTTTGTTGGCGATAGGGTGCCGGTGGCTTTGCCGGGCGCGGTTTTGCCCGGGATTGAGGGATCTGTGGCGGCGACGGAGCTGCGAGGGGTTGCTTCTGGCGGTCTGTTATGTTCGGAGAAGGAGCTAGGGCTGAGTTTCGTGGGGACGGAACGCAGCAGGGACGGGGTACTGATTTTGCCGGCTGACGCGCCTTTGGGTTCTGATTTGGGGGAGTACTTGGAGCTGGATGATTGGGTGCTGGATTTGGAGCTTTATCCGAATCGGGCGGATTGTTTGGCAATGATCTATGTGGCCCGGGAGGTGGGGGCCCTTATTGACAGGAAAGCGGTTTTGCCGGTTCTTGTGAGCACAGGTGATCCTTGGGCCGCCGGGACATTGTGGCCGGCTTCCGCCCAGGAGGTTGTTGTGGAGGCGGTTGATTGGTCGCGGCGATATGCGGCTCTACTTGTTGAGAATGTTGTGGTGGAGCCGTCGCCGATGTGGCTGCAAAATCGCTTGCGGGCGGCGGGGATCCGGCCGATCAGCAATATTGTGGATTTGACCAATTATTGCATGTTGGAACAGGGACAGCCTTTGCATGCTTTTGATCTGGATAAACTGGCCGGCGCGATCCGTGTGCGGCGGGCCCGGGTAGGGGAGCGCTTGACGACGCTGGATGACGTGGAGCGGGATTTAAGCGGGGATATGCTGGTGATTGCCGATGATAACGGTCCGGTGGCTATCGCCGGGGTTATGGGTGGTTTGGAGACAGAAGTGACGGAGACGACCCGGCGGGTGTTGTTTGAGTCGGCGCATTTTCAGGGGGCTTGTGTGCGCCGGACGAGTCGTCGGTTGGGTTTGCGGTCAGAGTCTTCGCTGCGTTTTGAAAAAGGTGTTGACGCGGCGGCATCGGGTTCGGTTTTGGAACGGTTGGCGTGTTTACTTGGCGAGTTGAACGCCGGGGAGCCGGTGGGGTTCAAGGAGCAAATGGCCGATATTCCGGCGAGATCAGTTATTGTTTTGGATGTTGCGCGCGTCGCCGGGGTGCTGGGGGTGGCTGTGGCGGCCGACCAAGTCAGGGAGGCGATGGAGCGGCAGGAGTTTGTTTGCCGCCGGGTGACAGATGAGCTGAAAGATAAGGTGGCAGCGGATAGGGCGACGGATACGGTTTTTGAGGTGGAGATTCCGACCTATCGGCAGGATCTTAAGATTGAAGAGGATCTGATTGAGGAAGTAGCCCGGATGATCGGATATGATATGATTCCGACCACGTCGCCTTATAGTTTGCAGACCCAGGGTCTACGCAGCGAGGAGCAGGTTCTGCGCCGGCGGGTCAGGCATGGATTGGTGGAGGCGGGGATGAATGAAGTGGTGTCTTATGCTTTTGTGGGGGAAAAAGACGATGGGGAATGGGGGACGGCGGATCGCCAGGTTCGTTTGCTTAATCCTTTGCGCGACGATATGAGTGTTATGAGAACATCACTGGTTCCCGGTCTGCTCAGCGTTGCCGGGCGCAACGTTGCTCGTCAGAATAGCACGGTTGCCTTTTTTGAGATTGGTAATATTTATTTGGCCCGGAAGCCTGTTGTGCAGAGCCGGCCTATTGCTGAGCTGCCGGATGAAGAGATGAAGGTTGCCGGGGTGGTCTGCGGCAAAGAAGCCAAGCATTGGAGCCGCGGTGAAGTCCAACGAGGGTTCTTTTATCTGAAAGGTATTCTTGAAGCTATGGGGAAGCGGTTGGGGGTGACTTTCCTGTTGGAGCGGTTTCAATCGGAGGACTTTGCCGATGGATTTTTACATCCGGGCAGATCGGCTGTTGTGTTTGCCGGGGATAGGCGGCTGGGTTATCTGGGAGAGCTGCATCCCCAGGCGGCTCAAAAATGGGATTTGCGTCAGCCGGTGGTTTTTGAGTTGGATCTCCAGGTGTTGGGCAAGGCTGCAAAAGAGATTGGACACGGTTTGCGTGCCCGTACGATTGTTGCCAAGGGGTATCCGCGTTATCCGGCTGTTCAGCGTGATCTGGCGCTGCTGACAGCAGAGACTGTGGCGGCGGGGGCTATTGAGGAGAGGATTCGCGCGTTGGGCGGGGAGTTGCTGCAGCAGGCGGAGATTTTTGATGTGTACACGGGGCCGCCTGTGCCGCCTGGGTATAAGAGTCTGGCTTTTTCTTTGCACTATCAGTCAAAGGAGAGGACGCTGACGGATGAGGAGGTTGATGAAGCGAATCAGACGATATTGCAGGGCATTCAGGAGGAATTTGGCGCTGAACGGCGAATGACGTAAAGTTGAAGGATATCAGCCGCGCTGAAGGATATCAGCCACGCTGAAGGATTTCAGCCGTTGATCGTAAATTGTGAACGAATGAGGAATGCAAATGATGAATGAACAGACCCCTCAAAAAATAGTGGTCGAGATTTTTGGAGAGCGCCATATCCTGCGGGGAACACAACCGGAGGCGGAAATACGGAGGATGGCGGCTCTTGTGGATGAGCGGATGCGGGATGTTGCTATGAAAGCGCCGCTTATGAGCGCTCATCAGGTGGCGATTCTGGTTTCTCTGCAATGTCTTGAGGAGAGAGAGGCCGCTCAGGATGAAAGCGATGCGTTGCGCCAGGAATGGGAATCTTTGGCGGGGAAACACTCCATTGTTCTGAAAGAGCAGAAGCAGATGCATAATGAACTGGAAGTGATTCGTCAGGAACTTATTGAGTTGCAGCAAACCAACGCGAAACTGCATTCATTAAAGGAGACGCTGCAGAGAGAAAACAACAATTTGCGCGAGGATAAGTTTATTTGGGGTCAGGAAAAGGATCTTCTGACGGATGAAAACAATCTTCTGAATAAGGAGAGAACCCGTCTCAAGACAGATTTGGATGAGTTGACGTCATTGCTGGAAGCGGCGACGGCTGATTGAGAATTGACAGTTGACAGCAGGAGGTTCTGGGAGAAGGCTGAGAAAGGCAACGCAGTTTTGACACAAGTCGTGAGGCATGGTTGGGAGCGCGGAAGAATCCAAAAGCCCGCGAGTTTAACAGGCGCTTCGTGGCTTGCGTCAGGCTGAGATACAATTGGATTCTCCCGCGCTCCCAACCATGCCTCACGACTCGAGGAAATGAGGTCGTTTGCTTTCTTTATGGACCTCCGAATGGTGAATGGAGATGGATATTATGTGGGCTCGTAACAGTCCCAAGGTAGGGTTTGGTGAGCGGCAGACTCCAAAAGCCCGCGAACTTTTTTCACCTTGTAAGGTTGCGTCAGGCAGAGAGGCGCTTGGATTCTCCCGCTCACCAAACCCTACCTCGTGCCTCATTGAACTGTATACATATGCCGCATGAATACCCCCGAATAGCAGATTTTTTGGAGCAAATAAAAGACTGTATGATAGAGAGCGGAAACAAAGTCGTCGTTCAAAAACGCTTAAAACAAGCAGGAATGCGCTGGAGCAAAATCGGTGCCCAAGATATGGTTTACTTAAGGGCGAAATACGAAAGTAATAGATGGGAGGATGTGGAAGCTCTTATCCTTGAAGAGCGACGAGAAGCAGCATAGTAGCTTGAGGGATGGGGAGTGATCATGACTCGCGCTTTTAAAATATGCACCCAGTCCCGAATAGTCCCGAACAGGGCCTTGGTTTCAGACCAGACCCCAGCCGGAGGGGCGGGAGGGGGCGGTGGGGCACAGGGCGGAGCCTTTTCGGGAGTGGCGGCAGCGGGTCTTAGGCCTTGGAGCGGAAAAAAGCGCAGGCTGCCTTATTTGCGCTTTTCGCGCAAAGGCCTTAGACCCCGCGCCGCTACGAAGAACGGCTCCGCCCTGTGCCCCACCGCCCCCTCCCGCCCCTCCGGCTGGGGTCTGATCTGTGACCTTGGCCTTGGGACCCTCATCCGCTCAGCCGATTAATCGCCGAGAGCAAAGCGCGCATAGAGGCTTTGCTGATATTCTTTGAGGTGCCAACACCAAAACACTTCTGACCCATCTCATCTTCCAACCGGATGTAAGCAATGGCGCGGGAATCGGAGCCGCTGCCAAGAGCGTGCTGATCATAAGAGAGGAATTTGTAGCCGGTAAGACCGACGGAGGCGGCCAGAGCCTGGAAAAAAGCGTCTAAAGGACCGTTGCCGCGGCCGCAGACTTCTCTTTCTTCTCCTTGGACGAAGATTGTGCCGCAGAAATCCACGAGGGTTTCGTCTTCGCCGGCGGTTTCCATTTCCTGAAGACGATATTTGCCCAGTTTGTATGGGTTGGGCAGATCAACATACTCGTTTTTAAACAGAGACAACAGCGTATCAGGCGTCATCTCGATGCCGGCAGCGTCGGAGGTTTTGGTCACAATCCGGCTAAATTCGGCGTGCATGGGTTTGGGAAGTTTGTATCCGAAAGAAGTTTCCATAATGAAAGCGACGCCGCCTTTGCCGGATTGGCTGTTGATACGGATAATGGGCTCATATTGACGGCCGACGTCGCCGGGGTCTATGGGCAGATAAGGGACTTCCCAACAGGCGGACTGGGTCTCCGCCAGGGCGGCCAACCCTTTGCTGATGGCGTCCTGATGGGACCCGGAGAAGGCTGTGTAAACCAGTTCCCCCGCGTAGGGCTGCCGTTCGTGGACCGTCATGCGGGTACAGCGTTCGTAGATGTCTTTGATGCGGGTTATATCGCTGAAATCGAGCAAGGGATCAAGACCTTGGGTGAGCATATTCAGCGCCAGCGTAATGATATCCACATTGCCGGTGCGCTCGCCGTTGCCGAACAGACTGCCTTCCAGCCGATCCGCGCCGGCCAGCATGGCCAGTTCCGCCGCCGCCACCGCGGTGCCCCGGTCGTTGTGGGGATGCAGGCTCAGAATGACGCGGGAACGTTCACGCAGATGGCGGCCGAACCATTCGATTTGGTCGGCGTAGATATTGGGAGAAGCCAGTTCGACCGTTGACGGCAGGTTAATAATAACGGGGTCTTCCGGTGAGGCTTGCCATTCATCAAGGACGGCTTCGCAGATGGTCAGGGCAAAATCCAGCTCCGTGCCGGTGAAACTTTCCGGGGAATATTGATAGCGGATGTGGGCGCCGCCGCCGGCAAGACTGTGGTGCTGTCTGATGAAGCGGGCGCCGCTTAGGGCGATGTTGAGAATATCCTCTTGGGTCGCTTTGAACACTACGCGGCGCTGTAGGCTGGATGTGGAGTTGTAGAGGTGAATAATTGCCCGTTTGACGCCCCGCAGACTTTCAAAAGTCTGGCGGATCAGATCTTCCCTGGATTGAACCAACACCTGAATAGTGACGTCGGCCGGAATGAGATCGTCTTCGATCAAGCGGCGCAAAAAAGCGTGTTCGGTGGGAGAGGCGGCAGGGAAACCAACCTCGATCTCTTTGAAACCGATGCTATGAAGCAGTTCGAACATTTCGATTTTTTCGTCCACACTCATAGGAATGGGCAGAGATTGGTTGCCGTCCCGCAGATCTATGCTGCACCAATGAGGCGGCGCGGTTAGGGTTTTACCGGGCCATTGCCGGTCGGGCAGGGTAATGGGGCGAAAAGGACGATATTTTTTCGGAGGGTCGGCATCCGCCCTTCGTTGTTCCCGGGGAACGTTGTCTGACATCATAGTAAAGGCACTCCTTTCCTAAGCGTTCGTATCTCTGATGACCCTCTTATCTTTGCGCTTATTGATATCCGTCGGCCTCCTGGTATTCTTCTTGTGCGCCGCCAAGCCGGAGGTTCTTAATGAAACTAAAAAAGCTCTTCGCCATCTTTAAAGACGAAAAGCGTATTCCGCGGTACCACTTTAATTTGTCCTGAACGGACACCCTCGCGAACGCCGGAATTCACTGTCGAGTGAATCCTCAGTTACAGCGTTCTGCCCTTTAACGGGGGCGGCGTCCCGGCCTACTCGATGTTCGTATTCGCGGCCCGATCTTCCCTCGGATCTCGAAACCACGAATCACGCTCTTTGGGTGGGCGACTCCAAGGCGAGTTCACTCGTTCTTTCACACCGTTTCGCACCGGCCAACGGCTCTCTGAGATTCAGAAGGAGTTACTGTTCCTCTTCATAGTCTTTTCAGCTCATATTCAGATATATATATTATATTACCAGATTTTGATGGCGCCATCAAGTCTGTGCTGAGAATGGCGAGAATGGCGGAGCGCATGGGTATTATTAATTTTTGCCTAAACCAATTGACGCGGTGGCGACGCTGGAGCCTGAGGGTGCTGAGCGTGTTGTTTCTAGGCGCTCTGGGCTGGGGGCTGTGGGTGACCGCCAGTGGATCCGGGGCTTTTGCCATGGGGGTTCTGGCGGTCTGTGTTGTGTCCGGTCTGTTTTTCATGGTTTGGCAGCCCGGACACAGGAGCATGGTGTTGTTGAGCCTGGCTGATGCGATGCTGCTGTTGCGGATCATCACAGAGAGCGGCGGAGAAACGCTGTTTCCCGGAATCAATGTATCGGAAGAGATGATGCTGAGTGTCCAAATGATGTTTCTTCTGGCCGGAGCTATGTTCTTCTATATGTATGCGATCAGCGTTTGCCGTCACCATGTTAGTTTTTCACCGGTGATGAATGTTTTGGGCGTTGGGATCTGTTTGGTTTTTGTGGCGGTTTTCGGCGTCTGGCCGGCGCTGATTGCCGGGCCCTTTTACTGGGCTTTTGTGGGCGGGTTTGTGTTGAGCCGTTTGTATTTGCTCGGAATGACGCGCCACTATTGCCGGGAGGAAAAGAGTTGGCGGACGAAGCTGGTTCTGGGGCAAGTTGTCATGATCACCCTGGCTGTCTTCTACGATTTGCTCACAGTGGAGTTGGTTTTGCCGACGCTGACAGTGTATTTGTTTATGTTGGCGCTGCTGTTCAATGTGGTGACGAGGTTGTTGGAATTTAACGCAAACTTTCTGGATCAGGATCGCCCCGGCAGCAGCTTGGAACGTTTGGTCGCTGAGCGCACACGACAACTGACAGAGCTTAACGAACGGCTGGCTTCCTTATCGGAGAGAGATGCCTTGACCGGAACCTACAACCGCCTGCGCTTTGACACTTTGTTGGATGAGATGATTGATCAGCAGCAGCAGGAAGGATTCCCGCTTTATTTATCCATTCTGGATTTGGACTATTTCAAGAAGATCAACGACCGCTTTGGGCACGATCAAGGGGATGTCACCTTGAAGGAGCTAGTGGAGACCGTGGCGGCCCTGCTGCCCCAAAAAGCGACTTTGGCCCGTTTAGGCGGCGAGGAGTTTGTTATTCTGATTCCGGATGAGACCCCTGAGGAAGCCTTCGCGCTGGTGGAAAGCATCCGCAAAAGGCTGGAAGCTTTGAGTCACAGCCCGAGGCGAACCACCGCCAGTTTTGGTCTGGCTGCTTATCGGGCAGAAATGAGCGCGAAGGATTTCTTTAAGGAAGCCGACCGGTGTTTGTACAAGGCAAAAGCGGCGGGGCGTAACACTGTGGTGGTGGCCTGGCAGTAACAATGGACAATGGACAATGGCAATGGACAATGGACAATGGACAATGGACAATGGGGAAGACGGACTGAGGTATACATAAGTTCTTTAGATGAGACACCTTTCCCTCATTCGCTTCTGTCTTCCGGCTGGGGGCCAGTCTGGAACAATATTAATATTGTGGAACAATGTGGAATGATGAATAGTCTTGACACCGTTTCAGGGTATCTGATAGAATAGGATTCGAAATAACATAAATTAAGAAATTACTTAAAATGTAAGTAAGGAGTGCATGAGTGATGAAACACAAATGGATAACAATACTGTTCTCGCTGTGTCTCATACCGGTTCTTGCGGCCTGTGGCTCGAATACTGCCGGGGACAATCCCTATGACGATGAAGCCGCCAATGCGGCCGCTTATGAAGCCTTAATAGAGACAGGCAGTATAGATCTGGGCAATGATCGTATCCCTCCCCTCGCTATTGTGGCTGACGGGCGGGAACCCCTTCGAATGATCATCTTCGACGATGTTCCGGATGAGGTCTTGGCCGCCGTAACCTATGCTATTGATCCCGGCAGTCAAGCCCAGGGCACCCAGGATGCACAACAGTATTTTCAATACTTGCTGGAAAAGGAAGGTTTCGAGGCCCTTAAACCCGGCGCAACAGCTGTGGATGAATATACCGTTTATTATCTCAGGAAAGATTCCGCTGACGCGGGCATGGCTATCCTCATGCGTATTTATTATAACCAGGATGAGCTCGTGCTTGACATCATCAAGATGTCTGCCGGTCTTATAGAAATGCAGACGGAGGGTTTGCTGGAGAGCGAACCTGACGAAGGCGTGTAAGAAAGGAGGCGCGCCTGGAGAAGGCGTTGATGGCGCATAAGAAAGAAGGGCCGTGCGTGAGATTCCCGGTCCGTTGAGTCAGGAAGGCATTGACACTATAGAATTACCGAACTTGCCAAGTATTGTGATCGTTTTATCAATTTGAAATGAGGTGCTAAAGAAGATGAAGAAGAAGATTGTCGCGTGTTTGCTGTTGGCTGTATTGTTCTCTGCTATTGCTGTTCCGGTTTTTGCGGCCACTGAGAAGTTCTATGTCTGGACTGGCTACTACTGGAGTGTTAATACGTCCGTTGACAAAGTTGGTCCTCATTTGCCTAGTAATTTTAGGTGGATTAATACTGGCATAGTTCAAAGAATGCTTGAGATGAATGCCAAGCTTGGCAAAAACATTTACCCGGGACCTGTTGATGGCCTTTATGGACCATTAACAAAAGCTGCAATTAGAGACTATCAATACAGAAATGGTCTAGAAGTTGACGGCATTGTTGGACCAAATACTTGGGCTTCTTTGGGCAACCGTTATAGAGCATGGGGCCAACCCAGTCTGAGCCTAAGAACCATACCACTTCCGGGCGCTGCGGGTTAATAAACGTGTTGGGGGCCTTGTCCTTGCAGTGGAACCTTGCCTGGGCTTTGTTAACTGTGGTGTAACGTAACACAAAAAAGGAGACGCCGCAAAAACGTTATCGTTTTTGCGGCGTCTCCTTTTTTGTCGGTGCATCCGAAGGGGAATATGAGAAATCGGACTTACCAAAACCCCAAATCCCCCGCCCAGGCGGCCTCCTGTCCCTCCAGCTGGGGCCTGATTGGGCACCCTGCCGACGCCCTAACGACGAATTGCGGGAAAATACTTTCTCCCTTGACAATAATCTCATTATCCATTATGATCAAGACAATTAATGAGCGGTTTTTGTGAAGATCGTTCACCGGGGTAACGGCACTACTTAGGAGAAAAGGGTGAGAAAAAATGAAGAAGATCTTGGTTGACGATTCGAAGTGCTTGGCTTGCCATTCCTGTGAGATCGCCTGTTCTGTCGCGCATTCCACGGCTCAGACACTGTACGGCGCTTTGGCGGAACCGACACCTCCCCTAAGCGGCATGCATGTGGAACCAAGCGGAAGAGGCAGGGGGTTTCCGCTGAATTGCCGTCACTGCCAGGACGCGCAATGTGTCAGGGTCTGCGTCACAAAGGCCCTAAGCATGAACCAGGATGGCGTGATTGTTTGTGACAATAATCGCTGCATCGGATGCTACATGTGTTTTATCGCGTGTCCCTTCGGCGCTATGCAGGAAAGCGTCGTCACATCCGAAGCGAACGTCAGCAAGTGCGATCTCTGTGTGGAGTCTGGCAGCGATCCGGCCTGTGTGACCGCCTGTCCGACTCAAGCCCTTGTTTTCGAGGAGCCTGATGTATTCAGTAAAAACAAACGGATCAAGTATCTTGTTGAACTGGCAGTCTCGGGATAATGAGCCCTGTCGTCCCTGACCCCATCATTCTCAAAAGGAGATTCACTTTTTAAACATAATAGGAGGCAAAGAGAGATGTGTGAATTCCATCAAGGTTCTCATTCTCATCAGACCATTGATCCCGCGGCGGCAGAAATGATTGAAAAAGCCAACCGTGAAAACGTCGAAACCACTTGGGATCGATTTGAACAACAGAAACCTCAGTGCGGATTCGGCGACTTGGGCGTTTGCTGCCGCAATTGCCTGCAGGGACCTTGCCGGATCAATCCCTTCGGGGAACCGAAAGAAGGTATCTGTGGCGCCGACGCCGACCTGATTGTCGCCCGGAACTTGTTGCGGACGATTGTCGGAGGCGCCGCTTCTCATGTGGATCACAGCTATATGGCCCTCCATTGCCTTAAAGAGGCGGCGGAAGGCAAAGCTCCTTACGCTCTTAAAGGCGCTGATAAAATCAAATCTGTTGCCGCCAAGCTTGGCATCGCAACCCAAGGCAAATCTGACAACGCACTGGCTCAAGAGATTGTACGGGCCGCTTTAGCGGATTTCAGTTCTTATTCAGACGAGCCGATGGGATGGCTTAAAGCCACGGTTTCCCCGGGTCTTCTGGAAGCTTGGAGCAAGCTGGGGATTCTGCCTAAGAACCCGGACAGAGAAATCAGAACAGCTATGCATCAGACCTCTATGGGGGTTGACGGGTCGCCCATTAACCTGCTTTTGTCATCCCTGAAGATGGGATTGGTAGACGGTTACGCCGGTCTGCAAATGGGCACGGATATTCAGGATATTCTCTTTGGTATTCCTTACCCCGTGAAGACAGAAGCCAACCTGGGCGTTCTGAGTCACGATAAAGTCAACGTCGTCGTCCACGGACATATGCCGGAAGTCTCGGAAAAAATTGTGGAATGGGCCAGAAAGCTGGAGGGCGAGGCCATCAAAGCCGGAGCTGCCGGTATCAACGTCGCCGGCATCTGCTGTTCCGGCAACGAGGTGCTGATGCGCCAAGGCGTTCCTTTGGCCGGTAATTATCTGAGCCAGGAATTAGCCATTATCACAGGCGCCGTCGAACTCATTGTCGTGGATGTCCAATGCTTCATGCCATCCCTCACCAAAGTCGCCGCCTGTTATCACACCAAAGTTGTCACCACAACACCTATCGGGCAGCTGCCCGACGCAGAATATATACCGTTTACCCCGGAAAACGCCGACGTCAAGGCCCAGGAAACCATACGCATGGCGATTGCCGCTTACGCCAAACGGGATGCGGCAAAAGTTCAGATTCCTACCCATAAGTCGGAAGCCTGGGGCGGTTTCAGTGTTGAAACCATCGTCCAAGCTCTGTCCAAGCTTGACGCCGCCAATCCGCTGAAACCTTTGATAGACAACATCGTAGCCGGTAACGTGCTTGGCGCCGTCGGAGTCGTCGGCTGCAATAACGTTAAGGCTGTTCAGGACCAACAGACCGTAGAAATGGTTAAAGATTTGCTGGCCAACAACGTCCTTGTGGTCGCCACCGGCTGTACAGCCCACGCTCTGGCGAAATACGGATTCCTAACGCCGGCCGGCGCGAAAAAATATGCCGGAGAAAAACTCCTGGCCGTGCTCACAGCCGTCGGCGAAGCCGCAGGACTGGGAGGGCCGCTGCCACCGGTTTTGCATATGGGCAGCTGCGTCGACAATTCACGTATCGGGGATCTGCTGGGTGCGCTGGCAGGATATCTTGGCGTAGCAATCAAAGATTTGCCTGTGGCCGCTTCCGCTCCGGAGTTGCAACACGAAAAAGCGGTTTCCATCGGAACCTGGGCTGTTGCTCTGGGCGTCTTAACCCATGTGGGCGTGGTTCCGCCTGTGCTGGGCAGTCCTCTTGTGACTAAAGTCCTGACCGGCGATCTGGAAGGGCTCACCGGCGGCAAATTCCTCGTTGAAACCGATCCGCATCTGGCTGCGGAAGGGATGATGGCCCACATTCGCGCGAAAAGGAAGGCTTTGGGAATATGATTCTTAAAGAAGATAAATTATCCAAACTCCTTCAGAAATATCCACAGGAAAGACGGCATACATTGGCCGTCTTTCAGGATATCCAGCACGAGTGCGGCTTTTTGCCTAAAGAGCATATTATTGAAGCTGCCCGCTATCTGAAAACGCCTCTGGCCCAGGCTTACGCTATGGTTACGTTTTATCGTTCTTTCAGCCTGTTGCCCCGGGGGAAATATGTGATCAAAGTCTGCGACGGTACAGCCTGCCATATTAAGAACGTCCAAGGCAGACTGGACTGTCTGAAAAGGGTGCTGGGTCTTGACCCGGGTGAGACAGACAAAGACGGATTGTTTACGGTTGAGACGGTTAGCTGCCTGGGCGCCTGCGCCATATCCCCTGTGATGCAAATCAACGAGGAGTATTATGGCAACCTGACAGAAGAGAAAATCTATGAAATCCTGGCGGATTTGTATAGAAAAGAGATGAGGAAGCTATGAAAAAGACAATATTGGTCTGCTGTGGTCCCGGCTGTATTGCCTACGGGGGCTTGGATGTCGCCGCCTCTTTCCGGGAAAAGATAGCCTCGCTCAATGTGAACGCCACCGTTGAGACGGTGATCAAACAATCTGGTTGTCATGGCTTCTGTTCAAGGGGCCCCCTTGTTAGAATCATGCCTGATGACATTTCCTATTACAGGGTCAAACCCAAAGATACAGAAGAAATTCTTCACAGTCTCGACAAAGACCCGGTCGAAAGGCTTCTCTTCCATAATGTTGGCGGCGGCAGCGTCAAGAGTCAGCGCGAAACCCCCTTCTATGCCTCTCAGATGAAACTGGCCCTGCGCAATGTCGGAGAAATTGATCCCGGGAGTATCAGCGACTACAAAGCGCGGGGCGGCTATGAGGCTCTCCGCAAGGCTCTGACCATGGAACCGGAAGATATCATTGCTGAAATCGAAAAATCCGGTCTGCGTGGAAGGGGCGGCGCCGGTTTTCCTACCGGTCTCAAATGGCGTATCGCCGCCGGGTACGACAATTTTCCCAAGTATGTTATTATGAACGGCGACGAAGGCGATCCCGGCGCGTTCATGGATCGTGCCCTGATGGAAGGGGATCCCCACGGCATTTTGGAAGGGATCATCATCTGCGCGCTGGCCATTGGCGCCACCGAAGGATACTTATATATTCGTGACGAATACACCCTTTCCTTGGAAAGCATGAAAGAGGCCCTGGCTGACGCGGAGAAAGGCGGTTTCCTGGGAGAATCGATCCTGGGCAGCGGCAGATCCCTGCGGCTCAATGTCGTGCGTGGCGGCGGGGCTTTTGTCTGCGGCGAAAGCTCAGCCATGATCGAGTCTATTGAAGGCAGCGTCGGCGAACCCCGCGCCATCCTTGCTTACCCCACAGAGCAGGGGTTGTGGGATAAGCCTACAGTTATCAACAACGTGGAAACATTCATTAATGTTCCCCTCATTATCAGGGATGGAAGCGCGAAATTCGCTGCAACGGGAACAAAGACCAGCAAAGGCACAAAAGTATTCTCTCTGGCAGGCAAAGTCCGTAACAGTGGTTTGGTCGAGGCGCCGATGGGCATGACCATGCGCAAAATCATTTTCGATATCGGTGGCGGTGTTGTGGGAAACCGCAAATTTAAAGCTGTCCAGACAGGCGGACCCTCCGGCGGGGCTCTGCCGGAATCTTTGTTGGATCTTCCCATTGATTTCGATACCCTTGTGCGCTATGGCAGCATGATGGGATCCGGCGGGATGATCGTTATGGACGATTGGACCTGTATGGTCGCGGTGGCAAAATACAACATAGAATTCTTGGCGAAAGAAAGCTGTGGAGCATGCGTGCCTTGCCGTGAAGGTCTGAGGGCCCTGTCAATTCTTCTGACCAGGATCTGCGATGGCGAAGGAGAAGTCAGGGATCTGGAAATCATCAGAAGCATTTGTGAGCTTTTAAGACAAACCTCACGCTGTGGACTGGGCAAAACCGCCG
Source organism: Peptococcaceae bacterium (assembly GCA_009783315.1). GTDB lineage: Bacteria > Bacillota > Desulfitobacteriia > Desulfitobacteriales > Syntrophobotulaceae > WRJI01. The sequence goes on along the minus strand of WRHI01000012.1, from coordinate 1,314 downwards.
CAAACCCGGTGTTGTCGACTCTTAAGTATTTTCCTGAGGAATACGAGGAGCATATCAGGGAGAAACATTGCAGAGCCGGTGTTTGTGGTATGGGCAGAAACACGGAAGTCAAAGACGACGTGGATTTGGCCGACATTGCGGCTATGGCCAGAGCCGCCAGAAAGGCGACCTTTGGCGAAACGCGCGAAAAGGGCCCAGACGGCTCAGTTGGAGGGAAGAAAGAGAACGGCACACATAACAATAAAAGCACAAACAGTACGGGGGCGGAATCATGAATATTGTCATTGACGGAAAAACCTGTGAAGCCCAGCCTGGCGAATTTCTATGGGAAATAGCACGGAGAAACGGGATAGATATTCCCGCCTTATGCCGGCATGACGCGTTGCCGGGTCGGGGTTGCTGCCGTTTGTGTATTGTGGAGATTGAAACCGCCGACGGCAGCCGCTCTGTTGTTGTATCTTGTGTGTATCCGGTTGCGGAAACCATTGTGGTCTATACCAAGTCAGAGAAAATCATCAGGCTGAGGCGTGTGCTTTTGGCTTTGCTCATCGAACGCGCGCCGGCAGCACAAGGGGCTTTGCCAGCCTATTGCCGCGAGTATGGGGTTACCGGCTGTGGGGGTCTTTTCAACACCGACAAAGAAGAAAAATGCATTTTGTGCGGCCAATGTACCAGAGCCTGCCAGGAATTGGGAACTTCCGCGATTCAAATAACCCGGCGCGGTGTTGATAAAATCGTGGCGCCGCCATTTGATGAACCACCGCAAGACTGCATCGGCTGTGCCGCTTGCGCCAGGGTTTGCCCCACGGGGTCTATTGAGTGTTCCAACACCCAGAACCAACGCACGATTTGGGGAAAGACCTTTGTCTTGGAGAAGTGCGCCGAATGCGGGAAACCCTACGCGACAACTGAAGAACTGAAGTGGCTGGAACCTAAGGTTGTCGATATGGAAGCAAACTTAGCGTACTGTCCCCGTTGTCGGGGGCGTCGCGTTGCGGGGTCAGTGGCTTTATAGCTGCCGGATCTTCTTGCAGGATCAGCAAAATGTTTTTACAATGAAAGACGGCTTTAGGCATCAGCCTTTTGCCGCCTTTTGTGCCTAGAGTTGTGGGGGTGCATATTAAAAAAGTTCATGAACTGACGATAAGGATAAGCAGAGCTTTCTGCCGCGGTGTTTTCCCGCAACTCAATGGTGAGTTGGAGGCAGATACCGCGCTGGCCAGTAACAGTGCCACGTCAGGGGTTGGGGAGCGGCAGACTCCAAAAGCCCGCGTATTTTTTTCGCCTTTCGGGGGCTGCGTCGGGCGGTGAGGC